>JAJSAA010000246.1 GCA_024274995.1 Deltaproteobacteria bacterium | reverse complement strand
GGGCCCAGACCCCAAGCATCATAAAGACCAGTTCCGCCACGGCATTGGCATTAGCTCCCGGGGTGTTAAAGACGCAGACCCCGGCCTTGGTGGCCTCGGTCACCGTGATATTATTTACTCCGGCTCCGGCCCGGGCTACGGCGAGGAGGCCGGGATATTGACTGGTATTTAACGAAGAGCTGCGGACGATAATTGCCTGCGGGTGATCAATCTTCGGCCCTACTTTATAATCTGGGCCCAGCAGGGCCAGGCCTTCGGCGGCGATGTTGTTTAATGTCTTTATCTGCACGGCTGGTTTATAGGCTGCAGACTTGTGAGCGGCCGGCGGCTTTGGCCTGGTACAGGGCTTCATCGCCCCGTTGCAGCCATTTCTCCTGGGTTTGGTCGGGCTCCAATTCGGCCAGGCCGATACTTATTCCCAGTTTACCGTGGCCAATAGCGGGTAATTCAAACTGATCAATGGCCCGGCACAGACGGTTGGCCAGGGATTGGGCATCGGCTAACCTGGTTTCTGGCAGGATTATGACAAACTCATCACCGCCGACGCGGGCCAGGATATCGCAGTTTCTCACCATGCTTTCCATAATCCTGGCCATTTTTTGCAAGACCATATCTCCCACGGCATGACCATGGGTGTCGTTTATCTCCTTAAATTTATCCAGATCGAGACAGGCCAGGGTAACTGGATGACCATGACGGTGGGACTGGGCTATGATGGAGGTAATCCGCTCCTCAAAGACCCGGCGGTTAAGCAACCCGGTTAAGGTATCGTGACTGGCTTGCTCATAGAGGTCTTCGTACTCCAGGGCCCGTTGCAGGGGCTCGCTTAAAATCTCCAGCCCCTTGTTTAATAAGCCCTCCTCATATTGGCTGATTTTTTTGTCCTTCTTGAGTACCAGCATAATACCGCTGGCCTTGAATTTGTCTAAGTTCCAGCGGTGGAGATGAAAATTGCCATGCCGGCCGCAATAAGAATCTTCAATATTGGCCTGTAGCTTAAGAGATTTTTGGGCGATTTCTATGATCTGGCGGCGGTCAGGCCCGTGGCAGGAGCAGAGCATATGCACCCGGTTACGCTCCTGGTTCTCGTAGGCCATTAATTCATGATCCACTAAGGGGGTCAACCAGACGGAAAAGGCCTCTAACATGGTCGGCAGGTCAACGGCCCCGGATAGCCTGGCGTGCAGATCATTCACCAGGCCTAACCATTCCGACTGCCGGCGATAATGCTCCAGTTCTACCACCAGGCTGTTTAGATTTATTTCCTGACTCGAATTATCGTAAGTCATTGTACCAAGCATCACGGTTCATCTCCTTGTAAAGCCAAGCCCTTAAGACATTTACGGGGCGCCGGCTTTTGATATTCTAATGATAATCATCGGCATCTTTAGTTTATTCCTTAATGCTATTATCGTGCCAAAGAGAAAAAAATGATGGGGGTGACGGGCAGAGGCGGTGAGGGTTGAAAAATAAGGGGAAAATACAACGACTGGCTTGGGGATGGAAAAAATCAACTGGGCAGAAATTGCCCAGTTGATGATATAACAGAAGGAGAAAAGTTACTCTTTGTCAAAAAAATGACAAGCGTTAATTAATAACGGAGACCAATATGCTCCTTGACAATATCCAAGGTGGCGGCGGCCTGTTCCCTGGCCTTTTCGGCCCCTTGACGCAGTATATCTTTGACCTGGGCTGGGTCAGCGCCCAGTTCTTCCCGGCGGGCCCGCGGCTCACGAAAAAACTCCCAGAGGATATCCACCAGTTCCAGCTTAATGTGGCCGTAGGCGGCTCCGCCGTTGAGATAGAGCGCCCTGACCCCAGACAGACGTTCGGCAGGGGCAAAGAGCTTGAATATATTATAGAGATTGCACTGGTCGGGATCTTTGGGTTCTTCCACCGGGGTAGAGTCGGTCTTTATGGCCATTACCGATTTCTTCAGGGACTTGGCATCCTGAAAGATATTGATGGTGTTGCCGTAGGACTTCGACATCTTTTGACCGTCTATACCGGGTACGGTGGCGACATTATCGTCAATGACTGCCTCCGGCAGCACAAAGGTCTCGCCAAAGGTGTTATTGAACTTGATGGCAATGTCGCGGGTCACCTCAAGATGCTGTTTTTGATCCTTGCCCACCGGCACTTTGTCGGCCTGGTAGATGAGGATGTCGGCCGCCATGAGGACTGGATAGGCGAAGAGGCCGTGATTAGCGGCAATCCCTTTCGCGACCTTATCCTTATAGGAGTGGCAGCGCTCCAGTAGACCCATGGGGGTGATGGTGGATAATATCCAACTTAGTTCCGTAACCTCCGGGACATCGGCCTGAACCCAGAATACACAACGTTCCGGGTCGAGTCCTAGGGCCATGAAGTCCATGGCGGCGTTCAGTGTCTGCCGCCTCAGACGTTCGGGGTCGTGAACCGTGGTCAGGGCATGAAGGTTAACAATAAAGGCGTAGAGCTCACCTTTATCCATATGGTTAATCATGGGCAGCATCATACCGAAGTAATTGCCGATATGAAGCTGCCCTGAGGGCTGAATGCCGGATAATATTTTCATGGATAAAACTATTTTACCTCTTCAAAGTCGGCATCAACCACGTCGTCATCGTCTTTTTTGTCAGCTCCGGCACCAGGCCCGGCTCCAGTCTCGGGGCCGGCACCCGGCTGATCCTTGGTGGCCTGTGAGTACATAATCTCGGCCAGTTTGTGAGAGGCCTGGGTCAGGGCCTCCGTATCATTCTTGATGGCCTGTGTATCGTCGCCTTCCATGGTCTTCTTGAGCTTGACACTGGCATCCTCCACCTTCTTCTTGGTATCGGCGTCTACCTTGTCGCTAACCTCCTTCAGGCTCTTTTCGGTGGCGTAGATGATGGAGTCGGCCTGGTTCTTAGCCTCAATGAGTTCTTTACGCTTTTTATCCTCATCGGCATGGGCATCGGCATCATGCTTCATCTTCTCAATCTCATCCTCTGAGAGACCGCTGGAGGCGGTAATCCGGATGGACTGCTCCTTGCCGGTTCCCATATCCTTGGCTGAAACATGCAGGATACCATTGGCATCAAGGTCAAAGGTGACCTCAATCTGCGGCACACCCCGCGGGGCGGGCGGCAGATCCGTAAGCTCAAAACGGCCGATTGTTTTGTTGTCGGCTGCCATTTCCCTCTCGCCCTGCAGGACATGGATGGAGACGGCCGGCTGGCTGTCGGCGGCGGTGGAGAATATCTGGCTTTTCTTAGTGGGGATGGTGGTGTTCTTTTCAATCAGTTTGGTGGTAACGCCGCCCAGGGTCTCAATGCCGAGAGAGAGGGGGGTTACATCGAGGAGCAGAACATCCTTGACATCGCCTCTTAATACACCGCCCTGAATAGCGGCGCCAATGGCTACAACCTCATCGGGATTAACGCCCTTATGGGGCTCCTTGCCAAAAATCTCCTGTACCTTTTTCTGCACCAGGGGCATTCTACTCATGCCGCCCACCAGGATTACCTCGTCAATGTCGGAGGGGGCAAGATTGGCATCCTTTAAAGCCGTCTGGCAGGGAGTCAGGGTACGGTCAACAAGATCGCCGACCAGATCCTCAAGTTTGGCACGGCTTAACTTGATGTTTAAATGCTTCGGGCCGCTGGCGTCAGCAGTTATAAAGGGTAGATTGATGTCCGTCTCCATGGTAGTGGATAATTCCTTCTTGGCCTTTTCCGCCTCTTCCTTTAAGCGCTGGAGGGCCATGTTATCCTGGCGGAGATCAATACCATTTTCCCGTTTGAACTCATCGGCCAGCCAGTTAACGATACGAAGATCAAAATCCTCGCCGCCGAGGAAGGTATCACCATTGGTTGATTTAACCTCGAAGACACCATCGCCAATTTCCAGGATAGAAATATCAAAGGTACCGCCGCCCAGATCAAATACGGCAATTTTTTCCTCATTCTTTTTATCCAGACCGTAGGCCAGAGCTGCGGCGGTAGGCTCGTTAATAATCCTCTGCACCTCTAAACCAGCAATCTTGCCGGCATCCTTGGTGGCCTGGCGCTGGCTGTCGTTAAAATAGGCCGGGACGGTGATTACGGCATCGGTAACTGGCTCTCCCAAGTACTCTTCAGCGGTTTGTTTCATCTTGGTGAGGATCATCGCCGAGATCTCAGCCGGGCCGTAAGTCTTGCCGTCAATCTCAACCGTGGGCCGGTTATCTTTGCTTTTGACGATCTTAAAGGGGCTGACCTCCAGGCTCTTGGTAACCTCGGGGTCGGTAAATTTGCGGCCGATGAGACGCTTTATGGCAAACAGGGTCTTAGTGGGGTTGGTAACCGCCTGGCGTTTGGCTACCTGGCCGGTTAAACGCTCACCATTATCGGCAAAGGCAACGATGGAGGGGGTAGTTCTGTTGCCCTCGGCGTTGGTGATAACCTGCGGGTCGCCGCCTTCCATAATGGCTACGCAGGAGTTGGTGGTTCCTAAATCAATACCTATAATCTTTCCCATGATAATTCTCCTTATTCTGATTTCCGTAAGCTGACAATTCTACCAGCCGGGAACTTTATTTATAACTGCATGATAACTATTCAGTGAGGGTTGCAAATTACCCTTAATCCGTAGCCATAACTACTCAGCGCCCTTGGAGACCACAACCTTGGCGGCTCGTAGCAGACGCTCCTTGTAACGGTAGCCTTTTTCAAATTCCCGAATGACATGCTGGGCCGGAACCTTGGAGCTGACCTCCATGACCATGGCCTCATGAATATTGGGGTCAAAGGGCTGACCCGTGCTTGAAATGGGCTCAACGCCAAATTTGTTCAGCATGGTCGTCAGACCCTTCAGGGTCAACTCCACCCCTTCAATCATGGTGGCGGGATTTTGGGAATCATGATGATCCAGAGCCCGTTCCAGATTGTCGATGGTGGGCAATAATTGTTTGAGAATATCCTCGGCGGCGTATTTCAGGACGTTGTCGTATTCTTTGGCCTGCCGTCTTTTGTAATTCTCAAATTCGGCGGCGAGACGTAAAAGTTTGTCGCGGCATTCTTTATTTTCGTCCTTGAGAATGGTCAGCTGATTTAAATCATGATCTAAATCAGCCGTTTCATCGGCTCCATCCTCGGCCAGTACCGGGTTGTTAGCCGTTTCGGACGCTTCAACCGTCTTGGCCGCTTGATCCCGACTCTCGTCAGGGCTGTTATCCATCTGGGTATTTTCTTCCTGCCTTGTCACCAATTACTCCTTTTTCTGGATTAATTTTGAGGGAAATTTCATAACAAGAAAAATAAATATGCCTGAAAATCCTTGTTAATTAAAACAGTTCCGGGTTTTATGTGTTCTCTTACTGCTGATTGAAAGCAACAATAAGTATGCTGTTTGTCCTTGTCAAGTAAGATGGCGTCGTAAAAAGTCCGATTTACGGCGTTGTGGCGTTTCGGTAGACCCTCGGTATACCATATGTATGGCCGAATCCCTGCCGAACCACCACTCCTTGTATATCGAACTTTTTGACTTAGCCATCTTTAGTTAGTGATGGACTTTTTGCGAGTTCATCAAGTAAGTGAATTGTAAAATTGATTTTGGCAAAAATGTTTAATTAAGGTATTAAATACCGTATAAAAGGTAACATTCAGCTTGATTGTCAGAGGGAGGTTAATATGAAAAAGCTGGTTTTTATATTGCTTATATTTTGTCTCGGGGCGGCCGGCGGGGTTAAGGCCCGGATGCGTAGTGTTTACAAAGTAAGGGCCGGGGTGCCGCCTTACGAAATTATCAAAAAGATGCTGGTTGGCAATAACCAGGCCTTGAAGCATGGGATTAAGCTCTATGAACCTGGAACCCGTCCCCATATAACCTGGCTTACTGACCCCGATGCCCGTATTGTTCCCAGTCTGATTAATTCAGGTGAGGGCGGCATATATACGATACGGAATTTTGGTAGTCAGTTAGAACTCTCAGCCGGGGCGGTTGATTATGGCGTGCGGCATCTTTTAACCCCGGTGTTGTTAATCACTGTGGATTCCGGTAATGAGGCCGTGCGGCTCTTTATGGAGGGGTACGGTGATTTACCCGGTGCTCTGCGTCGTGACCTTGATCATCTCCATCTGGCTCTTTCTCATATTAATTATAAAAAGATGCCCTTCAAAGAGCGTCTGCGGAAAAATGTCGAGGCCGATGTCGATTATCAAACAGACCTCGCTGTGGTGCGCTATCATGATCGGGTACGCAGTGGCCGCTTAGTGGTGCTGGGTACGGTACTGGATTTTGATAATATTTACAAACGTGGTTCCGGGCGTCTGATAATTATCAATATTAACGGCGAGCGTTCTCCGGCTAAACTGCAGAAGATGCCCCTGCTGAGTACCATTGGCCGGGAATTTGCTAATCTCTGTGTGGGGCGTTGAACTTGCGGAATAATGCTGTGGGGCATGAGACGTGGTTGACCATCATTGTACCGGTCTATAATGAGGAGGAGAGTCTGGGGCATTTTCGGGAGGAAATGGATGTCTTTTTAAATAATAGCGGCCAGGCCGGGATCAGTGTCCTCTTCGTGAATGACGGTTCAACGGACGGCAGTCAGGCCTTGATCGAGGTCATTTGCCGGGCGGACAGACGTTATGAGTTTATCTGCCTGGCCCGGAACTGTGGTTTAAGCACGGCGGTTAAGGCTGGTATTGACAATTGCCGTGCCGCTCTTATCGGTTATATAGATTCCGACCTCCAGACCAGCCCGGCCGATTTCGCCGCTTTTTTTGAGTTTTTTCCTGCCTATGATATGGTAAACGGTATCCGGGCTAAGAGGCAGGATAACATGGTCAAGAGGATGTCTTCCAAATTTGCCAACAGCTTCCGGCGTTTGATGATTAACGATCACATAGCTGATACCTGCTGTCCATTAAAAATCATGAAAGCTGATTACGCCCGCCGGATTCCCTTTTTCAAGG
>JAJSAA010000018.1 GCA_024274995.1 Deltaproteobacteria bacterium | reverse complement strand
TTCCTTTACCCCTGCCGCTTCAAGCCGTTGGGCCTCGATTATCAAATCGTTAACCGTACGGCTTCTTAACGGGCCTCTGAGCTGGGGAATAAGGCAATATGAACAGCGGTTGGAGCAGCCCTCGCTGATCTTCAGATAGGCCCGGTGGCTTGGGGTGGAAATCCGGCGCTGGCAGGTGCTGTCCATCAAGAAGGTGGGAGTTTGGAACTCAAAATTTTCCGGCTGGCTCTTGTGGCCAAGGGCGTTCAGGCGGGCTGCTATATCAAGGAAATTATCAGTGCCAAGGAAGAGGTCAACCTCCGGCAACTCTGTTCGCAGCCGTTCACCGTAACGCTGAACTAAGCAGCCGGTTACCACCAGTTGCAGGTCTGGTTTAGCGTTTTTGAGCTGGCCAAGACTTAAAATTTCATCAATGGCCTCTTCAACGGCGGATTGAATGAAGCCGCAGGTATTGACCACGATAAGGGAGGCATCCTCCGCTTGGCGGCAGATATCATAGCCTTGGGTGCTGAGGGAGGCCAGCATCAGTTCGGAGTCCACTAAATTTTTGGGGCAGCCTAGACTGACCATAAATAATTTTTTATTCATGATTTTGTAACATCAGTTAGATAGTTAAAGAGTCCCTGGCTGACAGTTCTCATTTTCTGTTTAAATACGGGAGATCTAAAACCCGACTGCCAGCAATTATTTTCATCCAGTTGATCAGATACAACCATAATGGCTGCCAATTCCACCTCGCGGAAGGCTGCAACGGTGAGTAGGGCGGAAAACTCCATATCTACGCCATAAATATCCAATTCTTGATAGCTCCCTACCTTGTCGCTTGTCTCGCGGTAGGGGGCATCTGTAGTCCATAGCCGCCCATTCTGCCAGGCTACATCCTCGGCCTTTAAAAAAGTATGTAAAATATTAAGCAGGCGAGGGGCGGGGACTGGCGGCGCGGACAGGGGATAATGGCGGGATGTACCCTCTTCGCTCTCAGCCCCGGTGGGCAGCAGGACATCACCGATTTCTAACCGCTTGCTCAGCGAGCCGCAGGTTCCGCAGATTATAAACTCTCTGCCCCCAAGGGCAATGAGCTTTTCCAGAATCAGGACGGCCGCTGGGGCACCGAGAGCCGGGCCGCAGACCGTTAGGGGGCGGCCCTTGTTGCCTGAAAGTTCCCATAGATTGCTGTTAAACAGGAAATGGCGTCTGCCCCCGGTTTCTTGGGTTCTGCGACAGGCCCAGTTAGCCTCGGCTGGATTTATGTAGAATAATACCGGGCTGTTAAGAAGAGGCTCACCTCTTTCACGCCGGGGATTTATTAGACAGGGCATTGTAAGAGTCAAGGGGAGGTTTAAGACAAAAAAAGGCCGCAGGGGAGAACCCCCACGGCCTTTTGCAATCCTGCCTTACGGCGGTAAATTATCCGAGCAGAGGATTGGCGTAAAGCAGAATCAGGGCGATAACCAGACCGTAAATGGTCAGTGACTCAATAAGGGCCAGACCAAGAATCATGGTTACGGTGATCTTACCAGCAACCTCAGGGTTACGGGCAACACCAGTACAGGCGCCGCCGGCACAATGACCCATACCAGCACCACAACCGGAAGCGGCAACACCAACGGCCAGCCCGGCAGCGAGACAAACCAGAGCAAAGTTATTACCGCCCAACTGAATGTATTTCGCGAATATTGATCCTGCTTCACCCGCGAAGGCTGCATCGGCTAAAAGCAAAACCGCCGCTACTGTCACTAAAACTCCAAGTGTCTTTTTCATCCTTCAAAATCCTCCTTAAACTGTTTTTAATTTGGCCTTCTTACTTAACAAAAAATTATAAACAAATTCCCAATGAATATGCTTATGGCATTTTCTTAATGAGCGCTCTCCATTGCTCCCGCACAGTAGATAACGGACAGAAGTACGAATACCATGGTCTGAACTACGGCAACAAGAACGCCGAGAACGAGAATCGGTACCGGGGCAAAAAAGGCTCCTACGAGCATGAAGAGAATCGCCGCCAGAATCTCATGCGCCATCATATTGCCGAAGAGCCTGATGGAGAGAGATAATATACGGGCAAGATTACTGATGACTTCAATGGGAAACATCAGCGGAGTTAGCCACCACATCGGCCCTAAAAAATGTTTGATATATTTAAAGCCATGATAACGCAGACCCAGAAAATGATGGGTAAACCAGACTATCAGAGTCATAGCCAGGGTGATATTCAAATTGGAAGTGGGCGACATAAAGCCGGGGATCAAGCCCAAAAGATTGGCAACCAGAATATAAAAAGTGAAGGTGGCCATCATGGGAAACATCATGGCGGCCCGTTTGGGGCCCATGTTGTCGGCCATAAAATCTTCCAGGCCGCCGACGCAGGCCTCCCAGAAATTCTGTTTGTTGCCCGGTACCATCTCCAGTTTACCAAGAGTCAGCTTTGGGGTAATAATTAATATCGCCATGACAAACCAGGTGTAAGTCATATGGGGTGAGACAAGTTTGGCCAGAATGGTGTGTCCCACCATTCCTTCGGGAACCGGAAGATGAAAAAACCGTAAAATAACCGAGATAAATAATAAGGGTTCTTGCATAAGAAATCTCCACTACCTGTGTGGCACTAATGCCATCTTTTTAAACCGCTGTTTAGCCCTGGTGGGGGCAGTCAACGGCCGGAAAATAAAATTTCTTAACCACAGTTAACATCGTAATAACTATGCTCAAAACTATCGCCGACATTCCAACAAGAAAGGCGAGGGGTTGAACAACATGACGACTGATAAGAAAGAAAACAATCAACGCCAGAGCGCTGAGTCTTATATAGTAATTCAGGTAAAAACGCCGCTTGGCCTGTTCTATCTTGCCGCTCTGGATCAATTGGCCCTGCAGGAATCTTTTTAAATCCCTCTTTAAAAGCATAAAGCTGATATTAGCCAGGAAACCGCCAGCAAAGACACTCATAGACATGAAGGGCGATAATGTAAGCCCGGCGACCGCACCGAGAATAACAGCCACAATCCAGTTAAGACGTTCAACCCGTTGAATGGGAAATTCGTTTTGATCTTGTCCCATATTCAAAAATCCTTGCGTTTTGCCATATGATATAAATTCTTAAAGCCAGCAATAATTCCCAATCCAAGAAAGATAAAGGTGAACCAGGGTGATGTCCGGCCGTCAAATATCTTATGATCAAGATAATAACCAAATCCTAAACCGATAAACACCGAGCCAGCCATGGTTAATCCCAAGGTGCCAAAATCGGTCATTAGTCTAATCAGCTCTTTTTTGTCGCCAGCCATAATCTACCTCTCTATTCATGAATCACGACAAAAAAATTAATAAATACGCCTTTGCAATTAGCACAGTATATGGGCAAAGTCAACGGCTTTTTCGTTATGTGGTCATCTTTCTGAATGACAATTCAGTTTTTTCCAGGCTCAAAGCAATGTCAGCCTCAGTGTGGGCCGCAGAGATAAAAGAAGCCTCAAACTGGGAGGGGGCCAGATATATCCCTTCGTTTAGCATGTTTCGATAGAAAAAACCGAATTTTTCGGTATCAGAGGTCATGGCACCGGTGAAGTCGGTCACCGGCTGAGCGGTGAAGAAGGTGGTAATCACCGAACCTTCACGGTTCAAGGTGGTCTCAAGGGAGTATTGAGCCGCGAGCCGCTCCAGCCCGGCGGCATAGGCGGCGGCCTTGGCATCTAATTTGTCATAGAATCCCGGCTGGGCCAGGGCCTTGAGGGTGGCGATACCGGCTGCCATGGCCAGGGGATTGCCGGACAGGGTACCGGCCTGATATACCGGCCCATCCGGGGCCACCATATCCATTATTTCTCCTTTGCCGCCATAGGCCCCCACCGGCAGGCCGCCGCCGATAATCTTGCCCATGCAGGTCAGATCAGGCATGACGTTGAATTTGGCCTGCGCCCCGCCAAGGCTGAGGCGGAAACCGGTAATGACCTCATCAAAGATGAGAACAATACCCTGGGCTGCCGTGATCTCCCGCAGTTTTTCCAGGAAGCCGGGAGCCGGCGGAATAACTCCCATATTGGCGGCCACTGGTTCAATAATGACACAGGCAATATCGAGGGCGGTATCCGTCAGGGTCTTCTCCATGGTCTCGAAATCGTTGTAGGGGATGGATATGGTATTCTTGACCACATCATCGGGTACCCCGGGACTGCCGGGGATACCGAGAGTTACCACCCCGCTGCCGGCCTTGACGAGAAAGGCATCGGCATGGCCGTGATAGCAGCCGTCAAATTTGACCACCACATTGCGGCCGGTATAGCCCCGCGCCAGGCGGATGGCGCTCATGGTCGCCTCGGTTCCGGAGTTGACAAAACGCACCTTGTCCACCGAGGGCATGGCGGCGCAGACCAGTTCGGCCAGTTCAACCTCAAGAGGAGTGGGGGCGCCGAAGCTGGTGCCGTTGGCCAGGGCGCTGGTAACTGCCTCTTGGACAGCCGGGGGATTATGGCCCAGAATCATAGGCCCCCAGGAACAGACGAAATCGACATACTCATTTTTGTCGACGTCATAGACCTTGGATCCGCTGGCCCGTTCAATAAATACCGGCTCACAGCCCACGGATTTACAGGCCCGAACCGGACTGCTCACCCCGCCGGGAATAAATCTTTGCGCTTGCTGGAAAAATTTATGAGAGACATCTGTTTTCATCTTAAAAACTCCATGTTTTTTGGTAACTATTTAGGTGGTTGCACAAAATATGCGCCGGCCTCAGACTGTTTTAGTGTAAGCGCTCAACAAACTACACTCTTGACTTTATAACATCTATAAATGTAGCGGTACGACTACGATCGTATGCGAGCGTTTCAGAGACGCCCTGCTGCTGCCTCGCTGTTGCTTCTGTATAGCATGGACGTTAATATTCGTCAAAGGTGTATTGTCCGGGGAAGGCGCTTTTCATCCCGATTTGGCGGCCTGGCAGTCTAATCGCCTTAATTCACTTGACATTCCTTGTTCAGCCATTGTATTTAAAGTAGTTAGGTTGTTTTATTGATAATTTTGCTTGGGGATGAATAATGTCAGACGATCAGGAGACAACACAATTATTGTTGGGTATTGATTTTGGTACCTCCAGAACGGCGGTAATGTCTAATCGGGGCTATAAAAAGATTACCCGTTCCATTGTCGGGTATCCCAAGGATATTATCGGTATAAAATTTTTAGGTAAGTCCCAGGTATTTGGTGATGAAGCCTTGAAGAACCGCTCGGCTCTGACCCTTTACCACCCCCTGGAAGACGGGGTGGTGCGGGAGGCCAGCGAGAAGGATTATAACGCCGCTCTGGAACTCTTAAAGCACGTCATTAATGAGGCCCGCCAGGGTGAGGAGGTGGAGGTGGCCGGAATTATCGGCGTGCCATCCAGGGCCTCGATAATGAACAAGGAGCTGCTTTTAAAAATAGCCCGTGAGGTCATGCCGGTGGCCATGGTGGTTTCGGAGCCCTTTATGGTGGCCTATCACCTCAATAAATTGAGTAATTGTATTATTGTTGATA
>JAJSAA010000245.1 GCA_024274995.1 Deltaproteobacteria bacterium | reverse complement strand
GCATAAGCATACCCTTTTCAGTCAGGCATGGTTTCTTTATAATATCAAACATTTTCATGACAACAGCCTCTTTTCCAGTTGTTCAATAGTGGACTGCAGAATAATCAGATTCCGGTAATGCAGAATATCATAGACATTGACGCCCATGGTGGGAAGAACCTTAAATCCCGGTACATTTCTGGCTGATTTTTCCAGCTTATCATCTCCAGATGGAATAACGATGAGAGCGTTATCAACCCCTAAGTCCTTCATTACGGCAATAAATTTCTTGGTCTTAATCTCATCGAGCTGGAACTGATCCAAGACAACCATATTTTCTTCCGCGAATCGAGTACTTAAAGCCATTTTCAGCCCTAAACGCCGCACCTTCTTGGGCAGCTTATAGGCATAGCTTCTTGGCTTGGGGCCAAAGACCACCCCGCCACCCCGCCACAACGGAGAACGCCGATTACCAGCCCGAGCCCGGCCAGTTCCCTTCTGACGAAAGGGTTTAGCGGAACTGCCGCTCACCTCAACCCTGGTTTTAGTACAAGCTGTACCTGCCCGCCGGTTAGCGAGCTGCATCTTCACAACATCATGGAGAATATACGGTTTAACCGCCACCGCGAAGAGATCATCATTCAACTCGACCTCTCCCACCTTCTCCTTCTTGGTGTTATATAAATCTGTAACCGCCATTTATGGCACCCCCAAACGGTCTAAAAGGCCTATCAAAAAGCCTATTTTGTAAATATCTGCAAAAGTCCCTGTTTGGCGCCCGGTACTGAACCCTTGACCACCATAACATTCTCTTCGTTACGAATATCAATAACTATCAAATTCTTCTTAGTCACCACGGCGCTACCCATATGGCCAGGCATCTTCTTGCCTTTAATAACTCTGCTGGGCCAGGCGGAGCAGCCAATGGAGCCGGGGGCACGATGAAACATTGAGCCATGACCACCAGGGCCGCCTTTAAAACCATGGCGTTTAATAACCCCCTGAAATCCTTTACCCTTACTGGTTCCTTTTATATCAACGAGATCACCGACCTTGAAAATATCATTAATATTAATCGCCTGCCCGACCTCATAGCGGCCTGGATCGTCAACTCTGAATTCCTTGATATGATAGAATCCACCTTGTTGACCCGAGGCTTTAGTGTGGCCGATTTCCGGCTTTATCGAGCGGCTCGCCTTCTTCGCGGCAAAGCCAAGCTGAATGGCATTATACCCCTCGCGCTCAACGGTCTTTATCTGCACCACAGTACAGGGACCTGTTTCCAGGGCGGTAACCGGAACGGCCTGGCCCTCTTCATCATAGACACGGGTCATTCCAAGTTTTTTTCCAAGTAATCCTATTGTCTTTGGCATAGTACCAATCCGTTAAAAAATTTTAAACATGGAGTAAGACGAGACAATTAAAGCTTGATCTCGACATTTACTCCGGCAGATAATTCAAGCTTCATCAGGGCGTCAATCGTCTGTTGCGTGGGCTCTAATATATCAAGCAGCCTTTTGTGGGTACGCATTTCAAACTGCTCCCTGGATTTTTTATCAACATGAACCGAGCGCAGAACACAATACTTATTGATTATGGTGGGCAAAGGAATCGGGCCGGCGACCATGGCACCTGTACTCTTAGCTGTATCCACAATCTCCTGCGTTGATTGATCCAGTAATTTATGATCATAGCCCTTGAGCCTGATGCGAATTTTTTGAGTCTGCATCTTGATT
>JAJSAA010000017.1 GCA_024274995.1 Deltaproteobacteria bacterium | reverse complement strand
TCCAGATCCCGAGCAGGGCCATGAGCAGGGGGATATTGCGCCGAATATCCGGTTCCTCAGCCGCCTGATCAACGGCATGGGCCCCGGCCAGAATTCCCGAGAGCTGTTCAAAGCCCAGGGCAAAGCCCAGCATCACCGCCCCCACCATAGAGGTAACGCTGTAACGGCCGCCAATATAATCGAACATATAAAAGGAGCGCAGGTAGCGGGCCGGATTATCCATGGGACTGCCCTTGCCGGTAACGGCAATAAAATGACGGCCGGGCTCAAGTCCAGCCGCCTTGAAAGAGGCCCGTACCAGCTCTTCATTGGTGAGGGTTTCCAGGGTAGAGCCGCTCTTGGAGACCACATTGACCAGGGTGCGGCTTAAATCCAGGCCTTTCAAAACAGCAGCGGCGTCATCGGGGTCAACATTGGAGATAAAATGAACCCGCCGTTCCTGAATCCGAAAGGCGGCCAGAGCGAGATAAAGGGCCCGGGGGCCAAGGTCAGAGCCGCCAATCCCCACCATTACCATATCGGTAAAGGATTCCCCTGCCTCATTGACAATCTCGGCCGCCGTTAAAGCATTAAGAAAGTCCTGTAATTTTTGAAGCTCCGCCCGGGCCTGAGCGCTGGCCTTGGGATGCAGGGGGTCATCTCCCAAATCACGAACTGCGGTATGCAGAGCCATACGTTCCTCACTTTCATAACCATTGATCCGATTAACCACCTCTCCCCGCTTCATCCCCTTAAACTGTTCAACAACCTGGCTTTCATCGGCCAGCTCCTGGAGGGCAGCCAGGGTATCATCATTAATCCTCTCGGTGGCATAAAGCAGCTCAAAGTCATTCATCCGGCAGCAATACGAGGCAAGACGCCCGCTGTTTAAGGCATTTGGTTTGGTCAAAGAAAAGGGATTAAGGGCTAACTCCCGTAAGGTGGCAGCCGCATTATTACTGGAAAAACCATGATATTTAGTCATTTTTTCACCTCGTTTTTTTAAGAAAACAATTTAACCACATGTTTTAATTGAATTAAAGTAACATCAGCCATATTGCAAATACCACTTTACCCCCCAGGGCTTATGATTAAAAATCTTATAATCATAAAAAAACTATTTAAAATTAATAAGTTATAATATATTATATAGCTAATTGTTTTTTGGAATATTTCAAGGTAGCTGACACCTTTCATCAGTCTATAATTTTTTATTGGTTATAGCCAAGACCTTTTGTCTGTAAATATTTTTATCTGGCGTCTACGCGCGCTCTCCCAACGGCGACGATTTTAAAACAGGTGGCAAAGATGATTACTATCGCTGAGCAGGATCTATTTAAGGCCTGCCGGGTATTATTTGGCGGCGAGATACAAATAAGCCGGGGATTCCTGGAGTATTTACAGCTCAACGGTATAAAAACCGCTTACCGGCGCCGGGCGCGGGAGACTCATCCTGATATGTTAACCGATGTCGGCGAGGCCGCTGTACGCCGGGGCGCTGATCTCTTTCAGGGGGTCCAGCAGGCCTATGAGAGTCTGAGGAGCTATCTTGACGCCCGGGAACGAGGCTTGGCGCAATTCCAGGCCCCGCCAATAAACGCGGCTGCGGGAAGACCAGCTGCCGCCGCCGGACGCTGGCCGCAAAACCAATCATGGGCCCGGCGTCCCCAGGCCGCCAAGAGCAAACAGTCACCCCCCCGGCAGCACCCCGGACAATCATCATCCCGCCGCCCCGGCTGGACAGCAAATTACCAACAAGCGTCCCCAAGCCGCCAGATTCCGCCCCGCAAGCTGCTCTTTGGCCACTATCTATTCTATTCCGGCGTTACCAACTGGCAGACCATTGTCAACGCTCTGATCTGGCAGCGCACCAGGCGCCCGCGCCTCGGTGAAATTGGTAAATCCTTTGGCTGGCTTACCTCCAGCGACATTGTTCATATCCTGAAATCCAGACAACTCTCTGATTCCTTTGGCTGCTCGGCAGTAAAGTTGGGATTATTGACTGAAAATCAGGTACGGCTCATGGTCTTTAAGCAGCAGCGCCAGCAGAAAAAATTTGGTGAATATTTTGTTCAGCACAATCTCCTGACCCATAGTCAGCTTGAGCGGTTAATTAAAAATTTTCGCTATCATAATACCTCCGTGAACATCAGCCGCCGGGCCTCCTGACAACCATAAGCAATTAGGCGCCTACCCCCCTTGATCTATACCAATTTAATATATTTTCTCATCGTCATCCTGGTGCTTTCAACCAACAGCATCCCGGAACGACCGCAGCTCCCATTTTTCACCGCCCTGGGCATTTTTATCATCAAGACCATCATCTATCAGGGGTTGTTGAAACGAATTTTCAGCTCCCGACTCCTTAGCGGCGCGGCTTACAGCAACGCTGAACGACGAGCCTCCATCCTGGCCATTGTCTTTTTCAGCATAGATATATATCTCCTGGATTTTCAATACTATTGCGGCCTGCTGCCCTTGGCGAGGACTATGCCTTCCATAATTGATTTAGGCGGCCTGCTGCTCTTTATGGCTTATCTGATCATGATGTGGGCCGCAGCGGCCGCCCCCTATAACCGCCTTTTCGGACAAGGCCATTCCACCAGAAATTTTATCAGAACCAATGTGGAAAGCAATCTGCCCATTATTCTTCCCTGGCTGATTTTATCCCTGCTGGCTGATTTTCTGCGCCAGGCCCCCATTCCTCTACTCAAGACAGTTCTCAACTCATCGTGGGGAGAGCCGGTTATTTCGCTTTTATTTTTCATCTGCCTGGCCCTGACCTTTCCAGCCCTGATTGTCCGGGTCTGGAGATGCACCTCCATGCCGGACGGCCCGGAACGTCGCCGTCTCGAAAGTTTCTGCCGCAAATACAAGGTTGGTTACAGCGACATTATGATCTGGCCCATGTTTGAGGGCCAAGCCCTCACCGCCGGAGTTATGGGCCTTATCCCCGGCTGCCGTTACCTACTCATAACCCCGGCCCTGCTTCAGGCCCTGACCCCAGAGGAAATAGAGGCGGTAATGGCCCACGAACTGGGCCATGTCAAACTTCGCCACCTGCAGATTTACATCCTCCTCTTTTTGGGCTTCGGACTCCTAACCCAGCTCTCCACCTATCCCATCCTCTATATCCTGGCCAATTCCAGCCTCTTCTACAAGATGGTGCACCTGGTCAATAAACAGCCGAGCCACGCCTTGGCCACAGCCCAGACCGGGGCCATGTTTATCCTCATGATCGTCTATTTCAGATATATCCTGGGCTTTTTCATGCGTAATTTTGAACGGCAGGCCGATGCCTTTGCCCTTAAAGCCATGGGCAGTGCCGAGCCGCTGGTGCGGGTCTTTGACAAGATCGCCTGGCTCAGCGGTACCAGTCACGACCAGCCGAGCTGGCACCATTTCAGTATTAGCCAGCGTATTGATTTTTTACAGCGCTGCGAAGCCGATGCAAAGCATCTACATAACCATAACCGCAAGATCTACGGCAGCTTGGCGGCCTATCTCCTGATCCTTGTACTCTCCGCCCTCACCCTGTGGCAGATGCCGGATAATCTCATGGCCGGAGCCCCACAGGAAAAATACGCCCAGGCCGTCATTCAGCAGAAGATGGCCGATGATCCCCAAAATTTCGTCTGGCCCCAGCTTCTCGGTGACCTGAATTACAGCCGTAGTCACTATCAAGACGCCATAGCGGCCTATGAAAAATCCCTCCTCCTGAACCCGGACAACGCTGAGGTTTTAAATAACCTGGCCTGGCTACTGCTCACCACAGACATTCACAGTATCCACAACCGTACCGCCGCCCTGCGTCTCGCCAAGCGGGCCGTGATTCAGCTGCCCGCCCCCCATATCCTCGACACCCTGGCCCTGGCCTATTTTGCCAACGGCCATAATAAGCAGGCCATTCAGGTGGAGGAAAGGGCCTTTGCCCTTGATCCCGCCAACCGGGCCTACTATATCAACCAGCTTAAAAAGTTTGCCCGCCAGCTTAAGAAAACCTCGGAAAGCCTCCACCAATAATTCAGCGCCACAATGTTTTATGTAATCCGTCACAGGGTATAATTTTTACAAACGGCAAAAAACAAAAATCAGCTAAGGTATTCCCCAAACGGGAGAAATCATCCTGGCAAAATAGATTTATCAAACAGGCGGTATCATAATCGACCAGAACGATCTTAATACAATTCGTGGTTTTGTTGCCATTATTGAGATCAAGGCCGTTCGGCCATATCCAATATCCAGAATACTGTATAAGCGGTAGAGCTGGTACCGGGCCAATGGCAATCTAAAAAACCGTGACACGATTAATGTCGTTCCTTGCAGTCGCAAAAGGTGGCATGCACACTTATTTTGCCGTCTATACAGGGAGAATTCCCATGTCTCGTATTGTGTATGCTCCACCGAAGAACTTGATCTCATTGAACAGATCATTTCAGAGTATCCTGAAGGGGTTGAAAATCCAGCACTTGAAAAAGCTCTGGGAGGCACAATGGGGACGTCTATGATTTCATGCGTTTTGATCAGCCACTAATAAATTATCTTGGCAACAAAGCATAATATCATAGACGTCCCCCCCTTTACTCCCCTTGTTCGTTATGTGATTCCATATACATACATTTGTTGTTGGGGGGCTCTGTCTTTTTGGTTATTTACTTTTTTACCCAATTTTTAACTTTCAATGATTTTACTCGCTTGAATTCTTTTTCATTGTTTGTAATTAATGTTAAATTTTTACTTAGCGCATGGGCCGCAATTAGCATATCAAGAGGTCCAATTATATTACCTTTCTTCTCCAACTTAGAACGAATTTTCCCGTAGAAATTTGATGCATTTTCATCGTATGCAAGGATTTCAAATGGACTAAGAAATTCATCAAGTCGTTCTATGTTTTTTTTAATTTGTTTACTTTTGCATGCACCATATTGTAATTCCGAAACAGTTATTGACGATATACAAATATTCCCAACGCCTATGTCTCTAAATTTCTGAATAACCTCTGGCGGATGATCATTCATGATGTATATGCAAATATTGGTATCAATCAAAAACATCATTTAGACCTTCTCTGTGTTGTTGGGATTTCGGCTGATTTCGTTCTACCATAAATGGCGAATCATATTTTTGTAAATTTCTTTCCCAAGCATCCCATATTGTATGATCTTTTGGAAGGAGGAGAACCCCTTCAGGGACTTTTTTTACATATACTTCTTTACCTTCAAATCGGTATGACTTTGGTAAGCGTACAGCCTGACTTCGTCCGTTGGTAAACAGCTTAGCAGTATCCATTTTCACCCTCCTGATAAAAATTGAGTAATATATACCAAAGAATATATATCTACTTCTGCCCTATGTCAAGCTATATACTGACTACTGACCAGAAGAATCAGGGGCAGCCCCCAACAAACTCATTTTGCTTTTTCACAGGCCTCTATACTTCGGCCTTGGGGATAATTTACGGCCAGCATTGCACAAAAGCCATTTAGAGTTGGCAAATAAAAATACTGAGGGTATCATAATTATAATTAGGAACAAGTTGACTGAGCCTGAGCCATCTTTTTGGATAACAAAATGTAGCGGTACGACTACGATCGTAGTCGTACCGCTACATTTCGAGAGGTTATAAAGTCAAGAGTGTGGTTTGTTGAGCGCTTACACAAAATGAATGAGGATAACAAAATGAATGAGCATACAAATCAGGAAAACACGGAAAGCACGAATCAGAAGGCAGAAGAAGCCGCCCGCGCCGCCGTCGAGAACGGGGAGGATATTCGCGGGGCTGTCCGCAATATCACCTTAAAAGCCCTGAGCGAAGGGCAGCTGGATCTGCACAAAATGCGGGAAGTCGTCCAGGCTGTACTGCGCGGCGCGAGCGTCGGCATAATACGGCAAGGCGCTCAGACAAAACAGGTATTACAAGAGGCAATGGCCGGGGTGGATGAAGCCCTGGCCACCTCCGCTGAGGCTTCCAAGCTGGCCGTTCAGGAAGCTACTGGCAATATAAAAAATTTCGGCACTCAAAATCTCAAACAGGCTCTGGATGATCTCCGGGCCCTGGAAGATATGTTTCTCGATACCGTAATAGATATAGCCAGGACATCTAATACAGCGGTAAAAGATTCACTCAACAATCTGGCCCAACACGCCCGCACCAGCGGTACCCTGGTTGGCAAAGCGGCAGCCAAAGCGGCTGGAGCCCTGAGCAGTCAGTTTGGTCAAAATATGCGCGAAGGGGTGAGTGCCAGTGCCGAAAGCCTTTTAAAAGCAGGCGCCCAGATGTCCCAGGCCGCCGCCGGTTTCCTCGACGGCCTGGCAGAGGCCCTTAACAAAGCCAGCAGTAACAAGCAGGAAAAATAATGTCCTCTGCTCTCTGGGAGACCCTAAGTGCCGCCCGTGATCTCGGGCGACTCCATGACATTGCCTCAGTGCTGATTCGTTATGGCTTCAGCGACCTGGTACGGAGACTGGGAATGGCCAACGCCCTGGAACGGGCCGGCAAGGTACTGCATTGGAATGAAGCGGGCGAACTGGCCCGGCTGACACCACCGGCACGAGTGCGCCGAGCCCTGGAGGAGATGGGGCCGACCTTCATTAAACTGAGCCAGATTCTCGCCACCCGCGTCGATCTTTTTGCCCCTGAGTGGATTGCCGAATTTGAGAAATTACAGGATCGAGCCCCGTTGGTACCCTTCGAGCAAATCAGGCGGCAGCTACAGGATGAGCTGGGGGCGGCTCCAGAAAAAATCTTCGCCGAGCTTATTACAAAGCCGCTGGCCGCGGCCTCCATTGCCCAGGTACACAGCGCCCGCCTGCACAACGGGGATGAGGTCATTGTCAAAGTACGTCGTCCTGGGATCAAACCGGTTGTAGAAGCTGACCTGCGGCTCTTACAGCGCCTGGCAAAAATTATTGAGGCAGAATCCAAGGAAATGCGCCGCTTCAAACCACGAGAGGTAGTGCGGCAATTCACCCTGTCTCTGCGCCGAGAACTGAATCTCGCCACGGAATGCCGCAATGCGGAACGAATTGCCCGTAATTTAAAGAACCGCCCTGAAATCGTCATCCCCAAGGTTTATTGGGAATGGACGGGGGAGCTGGTGAATGTCCAGGAGGCCATCCACGGCATTCCCGGCCGTGACCTGCAGGGTCTTGACAAGGCCGGTCTTGACCGAAAACTCATCGCCCAGCGCGGCGCTCAGGCCGTATTGCAGATGATCTTAGAGGATGGCTTCTTCCACGCTGACCCCCATCCGGGCAATCTCTTTTACCTGACGGAAAACCGCATAGCATTTATTGACTTCGGAATGGTCGGCCACTTATCCGCCCATCGCCGCAACCAGGTCGTGGATCTGCTCCATGGCCTGGTGGAGATGGATGCCGATCACGCAGTCGAGGTATTACTCGACTGGACGGGGGAGAGTAAAATCAATGTTGAAAACCTGAAATTAGAAATTGAGAGCCTTGTTGATCAATACCATGGCGTGCCCCTGAAGGAACTAAACATCAGTACCATGTTCGCGGACATGACAATTCTCCTCCAGGATTATCATCTCGCCTTACCAGCTGATTTGACACTGTTGGTCAAATCTTTGATTAGTTTAGAAGGAATGGGCCGCCAGTTAGACCCGGACTTTGACATGGTGACCGAGGCCTCCCATTTTCTGCGCCGAGCGCTGCTGGCCCGTTATGCCCCTGACCTCCTGATTAAACGGGGATGGCGGGCGGTGGCCAGCGGTCTCGACATTCTCACAGGCCTGCCCCAGGATCTACGCCAGCTTTTACGCTCCGCTAGGCGCGGTAAACTGCAAATACACGTTGATGTAACGCAATTACAAAGTTTTGGCAATCAGCTGGACCGCGCCACCAGCCGCCTGACCATGGGGGTTGTCATCGCCGCCCTGATCATCGGTTCGTCCATCGTCATGACCGTAGATCACGGCCCCATCCTGCTTGGTTTACCCATCTTTGGTCTGCTGGGCTTTATCAGCGCCGCAATAGGTGGTGTCTGGCTGCTCATCTCCATCTGGCGCAGCGGCCGAAATTCATAAGGATGGATGCCAGTTCGCAGGCACTCAACAAACTACACCCTTGACTCGAGAATACCCCCGGAATGCAGCGATAGGACTACAATCGCATGCGAGCGTCTCCGAGACTCCCTGCTGGACGCGCTTAGATTAATTCAATTTGGATAAACGGGCAAAGCGCTGCCAGAAATCAGGAAAAGATTTGGCGACGCAATTTTCATTTTTTATCCGGATACCGGGAATTATCAGACCAGCCACCGCGAAGCACAT
>JAJSAA010000244.1 GCA_024274995.1 Deltaproteobacteria bacterium | reverse complement strand
TCCCGGAGGCCGAGGATATTCTCACCACCGCCATGAAATCGGTGGGTGAAACCATGGCCATCGGCCGTACCTTTAAAGAGGCCTTTCAGAAAGGCCTGCGTTCTCTCGAAATCGGTTGCTGCGGTTTTGGCGCTGATGCCGATTTTAATAAGCAGGATATGGATCAAGTTGACCTCGATCATGCCTTAAACACCCCCAGTTCCCAGCGTATATTCCACATATACGAGGCCCTGCGCCGCCAGATGCCCCTCACCCGGCTGCACGAACTCAGCATGATTGATCCCTGGTTCCTTAATAATCTAAAACAAATTGTTGACCTGGAGGATAAAATCAAGACCGCTGGCTTCTCCGGTCTGCCGCCCATATTGCGCCAAGCCAAGGAATATGGCTTTGCCGACCGCCAGCTGGCCTATATCACCGGCACCACCGAGGAGGACATCTGCGGTCTGCGCCAACAGACTAACTGCCAGGCCGTTTATAAACTGGTGGACACCTGCGCCGCCGAGTTTGAGGCCTTTACCCCCTATTATTATTCCACCTATGAGGAGGAAAACGAGGCCCGGCCCAGCACTAAAAAGAAGGTTGTAATTCTCGGGGGCGGCCCCAATCGTATCGGGCAAGGTATTGAGTTTGATTATTGCTGCGTTCATGCCTCCTTCGCCCTTCGTGAGATGGGAATTGAGAGCATCATGGTAAACAGCAATCCCGAGACAGTGAGTACTGATTACGACACCTCGGATAAACTTTATTTTGAGCCCCTTACCACCGAAGATGTCATGAACATCATCAATGAGGAGAAACCGGACGGGGTTATTGTCCAATTCGGCGGTCAGACCCCCTTGAATCTGGCCGCCAGCTTGTCCAGAGCCGGGGTTCCCATTCTCGGAACCTCGGTGGACAGTATTGACCGTGCTGAGGATCGCAAGCGTTTTCAACAATTTCTCCAGAAATTAGACTTAAAGCAGCCGGAAAACGATACGGCCTTGAATCGCGAGGAGGCCGTTGCCATTGCCAGGCGGATTAAATATCCCGTGGTGGTCAGGCCCTCTTATGTTCTGGGCGGCCGGGCCATGCGAATAGTCTATAATGAAAATGATTTGATAGACTATATGCAGACCGCCATTGATGTCTCTTCAGAGCACCCCATACTCATTGACAGTTTTTTAAAGGCTGCCATTGAGCTTGATGTTGATGCCATAAGTGACGGCAAAGATACCATTATTGGTGCCATCATGGAACATATTGAGGAGGCCGGCATTCATTCAGGGGATTCAGCCTGTGTTCTGCCGGCCCATACCATTTCACCGGCCATGAGAGAGGCCATAACCAGGGCCACCAAGGCCATGGCTCTGGAGTTGAAGGTTATCGGCCTAATGAATATTCAGTACGCCGTTCAGAACGAGGAGCTTTATATCATTGAGGTAAATCCCCGGGCCTCGCGCACTATTCCCTTTGTCAGCAAAGCCACCGGAATTCCCCTGGCAAAACTGGCCACGAAGGTTATGATGGGAAAAACATTAGTGGAGCTGGGCCTTGAACGGGAGGTGGAGATAAGCCATTACGCCGTTAAGGAGGCAGTCTTCCCCTTTGACCGCTTCGCCAATGTCGATACCCTGCTGGGCCCGGAAATGAAATCAACCGGTGAGGTAATGGGGCTCGACAGGGATTTAGGAATGGCCTTTGCCAAGGCCCAGTTTGCCGCCGGCCAGCCCATACCAAAATCAGGTAACGTCTTGATCAGTCTGCGTGATAACGATAAGGAGCATATAATCTCCACTGCCAAAAAGCTGATCGAGATGGGATTTACCATCATAGCCACTTCAAATACCGCCATTTTTTTAAATGATCATGGGGTTCACTGCCAGCAGATAAACAAAATCTCCGAGGGCCGTCCCCATATCTTAGACAAGATTCAAGATCATAAGATCCAGTGGATAATAAATACCTCCATGGGCAACAGAACCACGGAAGACTCATACACCATCAGGCGCAGCGCCTTGGATTATCACATTCCCTATACCACCACCACCTCTGGGGCTGAAGCGATGACCATGGCCATTGCCACCCTGCAGGAAAAGGAAATGCAGGTAGAGGCCATACAGAATTATTTTTAAATTTGTGGTAACTATTCAGCCATGGCGGATAACCTGCCCTGAACTACGGGCTGAAACCATTTAAGTTTTTAGTCTTAACCCTAAAATAGCTGGTTTTTAGCACAACCCGACTTACCTTAACACTTTAATATTTAGTATTACTAACAATAAATTCGCAATCAACCGGAGACCATGATTTGAATCTTTTCTATAAAAATATATCAATGTGGTTAATGATCGGCCTGACCAT
>JAJSAA010000243.1 GCA_024274995.1 Deltaproteobacteria bacterium | reverse complement strand
GTCGAGGCCGACGGTTTGGACTGGGGCTGTAACCTTTGTCTCGGCAGGCTGACGCAATTAATGAAATACGCCAATTAAACCACGAGGATGGAACCTGCTGTCTTCGACTTCAAAACTGCTCGCTGATAAAAAACTGAGCCCTTAACAGGCTCAGCCTCGCCACATAGGCGAGGTTTTGTAACTTTTTGTGTAACTATAAACTCTATTCGGCCAAAACGGACGAGGTAAGCGCAGACTCCGAGATGAGGTGATAGTGAACTATTACGAAAGCACTGACTCCAGATGTAACCGAGACATGGTTAATAATACCGATCAGCAGAATAACAAACGAAGTGTAGCTTCGATAAATCCATATAACGGAAGGCAATCAGCCACAGTCAGCGCAGACTCCGGATTGGTTGCAGCTGAAGCTACCGAAGTATTAAAAAAACCGCCCCCCTCCATCCTTAAGCATCTAATTTAAGGGGAACAGGAACCGGAATTAATTAACTATTGAAGCACTCTCTATGAAATCAAGCGGCCTTCAATAATGCCTTAAGCTCCACGGGATCAAGTTTGACCCCAGGCCCCATGGTGGTAGAAAGGCTTACGGCCTTAAGATAAATTCCTTTGGCAGAAGAGGGTTTTAACTGCAAAATTTTACCGATAAAACTTAAGATATTTTCACGCAGAGCCTCGGCTGGAAATGCAGTCTTGCCAACCATTGCGTGTACGATACCAGCCTTGTCAACCTTGAAATCAACCTTACCGGACTTAATCTCTTTCACCACCCGCGCCACATCAAAGGTAACCGTCCCTAATTTGGCGTTGGGCATCAGACCACGGGGGCCAAGTACCCGGCCAATTTTACCCACCGTACCCATCATGTCCGGGGTAGCAATAGTACGATCAAATTCAAGCCAGCCTCCCTGAATTTTAGCGACTAAGTCATCCCCGCCGGCAAAATCAGCGCCGGCCTCCAAGGCCTCCTTCTCTTTGTCGCCTTTGGCAAAAACCAGAACTCTTTCTGTTTTACCTGTACCATGGGGCAAAACCACACTACTGCGGATCATTTGGTCAGCATGACGGGGATCAACCCCAAGACCGATGGCCAGATCAACAGATTCCACCATTTTCTCGCGCTTACAAGCCAAGGATAAAGCCAGCCCCTCATCTAAATGATATAGATTTACCGAGTTGACCTTGGCTATATTATCCCTATGAATCTTTCCTGTCTTTGACATTATTTACTCCACTTAAACCAAATGGTTCCTGATAGTTTATCAATTAATCAACAATTGTAATTCCACAACTCCTGGCGGTTCCTTCAATAATCTTCATGGCCGCATCAACATCATAGGCATTCAGATCAGGCATTTTAATTTCCGCAATTTCCTTAATCTGCGCCTTGGTGATATTAGCCACACGTTCACGCTTGGGATTATTAGAACACTTCTTGAGTTTTAATGACTTCATCAAGAGGGTAGAAGCGGGCGGAGTTTTGACAATAAAAGAAAATGACCGATCAGCATAAACAGTAATTACTACTGGGGTCAACATATCGCCCTGCCCTTGAGTTTTCGCATTAAAGGCCTTACAAAATTCCATAATATTGACCCCGTGCTGACCGAGTGCCGGGCCAACCGGCGGAGAGGGATTAGCCTTACCCGCTGGAATCTGCAATTTTATATAGCCTGTTATTTTTTTCGCCATTATGAATACTCCTGTATATCGAATCTAAGTCTTTAAAAGAGATTTTAAAAAAAAATGGGGCAACTGTTCAGATGTGCTTACGAGTTGGGGTAATTTGCAGTTCTCACTGAATAGTTACAAAATTGGTGAGAATCACCCCCTGGCCACCTGAATATATTCAAGTTCTACCGGAGTATCACGCCCAAAAATACTTACCATTACCCTTACTCTGCCCTTGTCGGGAAATACCTCATCTACCACTCCCTGAAAATTGGCAAAGGGGCCATCAGTCACTCGTACCGTATCCCCAATCTCGTAGGAGACCTTAGGCTTAGGTTTCAAGGCCCCGTCCTTAATACGGCCGATAATCTTTTCCGCCTCTTTCTCTGCCAGGGGCTGCGGATGGAGGCCATCACCAATAAAACCTGAGATCTTCGGTGTATCAATAACCGTATGCCAGGTATTCTCATTCAGCTCCATATGAATGAGAATATAACCGGGAAAAAACTTTACGGAAGAGGTTTTTTTCTTGCCTTTAACCATCTCCACAACCTGCTCGGTGGGAATAAGAATTTCACCGAAGAGCTCTTCCTGGCCAGCATGCTTAATCCGTTCCTCCAAGGCAGCCTTGGCCTTCTCCTCAAAAGCGGAATAAGTATTTACAATATACCAACATAGTGCCATTGAATATCCCAAATTTATATTTATGTAGAAGGTAACTTTTCAGCCTGATGCTGAACTATTCAACTGCGCCAAATCTGCGGCTGAATAGTTCAAATAGTCTATTTAAGTACAGCAGCAATGATCTTGCCGAAAAATAAATCAACAGATGCCAGATAGAAGGAAATCAGCATAACCAGCACCACAACTACTCCACCAGCACCCATGGTATGTTTTTTATCCGGCCAGGTAATCTTATTAAATTCTTTCTTAACATCAGCCGAAAACACCTTAATCCGCCTGACGCTGAATTTAGAAGCAGTTTCTGGAGCTAAATCGACTTTCATTTTACCCTTCTGTGCCATACGATTACCCGCTATAATTTAAAAATTAAATAGCCATATTGAAGAAAATGGCAGGCCAGGAAGGATTCGAACCCTCAGCCCTCGGATTTGGAGTCCGATGCTCTACCGTTAGAGCTACTGGCCTGCATAACATTTTAAGAACTCAACGAGGATACCAAATAATGGGTCACCATTCAGAGAAATTTACCCTGAATGGTGAAATCAAGCCTATTTAGTTTCCTTGTGCATCGTATGCGTCTGACAAAAGCGACAATACTTCTTTAGCTCAAGCTTCTGAGGAGTCTGACGTTTATTTTTTGTAGTAGTGTAGTTGCGTTGCTTACACTGTGTGCACCCAAGGGTGATAATTTCTCTCATTAGTTATGCCTGTATCAATGTTTCTCTAAAAAGGCAGGGGACAGATGCTGTTGCAAAATCTGTCCCCTGAAGAAAATTAAACCAATCTAAAACTATTCAATAATCTCGTTAATAACCCCGGCACCCACTGTACGGCCGCCCTCTCTGATCGCGAAGCGCAGCCCCTCATCCATGGCAATGGGAGTAATCAAGGTGCCCTCTACAGAGACGTTGTCACCAGGCATTACCATCTCAACGCCCTCGGGCAGAGTTACGATACCTGTCACGTCAGTTGTCCGAAAATAAAACTGCGGCCGATAACCGTTGAAAAACGGCGTATGACGACCACCCTCCTCCTTAGTCAGGATATAACACTCGGCCTTGAATTTGGTATGGGGAGTAATAGTGCCCGGAGCCGCCAGAACCTGACCGCGCTCGATCTCCTCACGCTTAATGCCCCGCAGTAAAATACCAACATTATCACCGGCCATACCTTCATCTAAGGTCTTACGAAACATCTCAACCCCGGTTACGGTAGTCTTCTGAGTTTCCTTGATGCCGACAACCTCTACCTCTTCACCAACCTTGACAATACCACGCTCAATCCGGCCGGTGGCAACCGTGCCGCGGCCAGAGATGGAAAATACATCCTCAACCGGCATCAGGTACGGCTTATCAATATCACGCTTGGGCTCCGGGATGAAACTATCAATGGCATCCATCAGTTCCCAAATGCAGGCGGCGTATTTCTCGTCATCAGGATTTTCCAGAGCCTTCAAGGCGCTGCCCTGAATAATCGGCGTATCGTCACCAGGATAATCATATTTATCAAGCAACTCACGAAGCTCCATATCAACCAGCTCAATGAGTTCATCATCATCGACCATATCGCACTTGTTCAGGAAGACAACAATGGCCGGTACCCCTACCTGACGGGCCAGGAGTATATGCTCACGGGTCTGGGGCATAGGGCCGTCATCGGCACCAACCACCAGAATCGCGCCATCCATCTGGGCGGCACCGGTAATCATATTTTTTATGTAATCAGCATGGCCGGGACAATCAACATGGGCATAATGGCGTTTGTCTG
>JAJSAA010000242.1 GCA_024274995.1 Deltaproteobacteria bacterium | reverse complement strand
TCTCCTCATTGGGCAGCTGAACGATGGAAACCGCCCGTTCCGCGACGTAATCCCCGGCATAACGGGACATGGCGAGAGCCAGGATATTCTTGGCCTTGCGGTCGGCCTGCATCTTCATCTCGTTCTCAATCCGCACCACCTCCTTGGCGGCCTCCATCTGCGCCTCACTCTCGATGCTCTCGATGAGACGTTTTTTAGCCTCTTCCTTGGAAATACCGGCTATGGTTTCAAGTTTGTTCTGCTGTTCAGCGATGAGACGATCAATCTCCTTGCGGCGGTGCGCCAGAGAACTCTCCTGCTTAGCAAAGGACTTCTCCTTACTTAGAATATCCACCTCCCGTTTATCAAGGAGATCAATTTTTCGTTCAATCTGCTCAAGACGCTGGCTGATTTTCTTCTCATCCTTCTGTAAATCAGCCCCCCTCAGACGCAGCTCCTTATCCAGTTCCTGCTTACGGCTAAAGCTCTCTTCCTTGATATGAAGAATGGCATCCTGCTTGATACGCTCGGCCTCAGCCAGAGCATCCTCTACCATCTTCCGAGCCTGAGTGTCAGCATTCTCCTTACTGGCCAGGGACATTTTCTTATGCACAACTACGCCCAGACCAATACCGGCAATAATAGCTGCTAAGACGACAATAACAATTTGCATATCCACAAAAACACCTTCTATAAAATTATGATGAACCTGGCACAAGTGAGCAGGGAACAACTTGCCTCACCCGGCAGCACAGGAGGCAACAAGCCGTTATTAAACGATCGGCCGCCAGGGATGATAAGACACATCCAGAGACTGTTGCTGCACCAGGAGATTAAAGATATGAGGAAAAAATCAGAAAAGAGAGGGGGCTGGGAGTCAAAGACGAAAAACGGGAAATAATTCATCTGTAATCTTATATTGGCCGTATAAGAACCGACACCGGCAGGAAACAAAGAAGCAAGAACCCGGCAACGAAAGGCGCGAATCAAAAAACAGCATAAATTATCGTCCAACAAGCGCATGTATGAAAAAGCGTACAGATATTACGCACATGGCAATTAATTATCTAAAACCTTCTACCCATCAACCTGATCAAATCCCGCATATATAAACGTCTTAATAATAAATAAAACCTGTATTATGAAGACGGAACAGCTAAAAAACCCCCGACCTGCCGTGTCCACAGTCCTTCTGAACCTAACCAATGGTCAGGTGGGCAGTACTCTTAGCAACATCAAGAAATTTCAGCCTGACGAATTTTCTTTCCATTGTCAGGGGAGGAGCCCTTTTATAAATAAATGGCTCAAGAAATTCTGTAAATCACTAACAGGGCAGGGGAAACTCAAATCTGTTCAGCTGCCATTCTGCGGCTGAACAGTTACATTTGTTTTTCTATGTTACTTATAATAGCATTAATTTTATGATCCGTCAGCCGTTTATCCTCGGCAAGCTCCTTTTTAAGGCGGACATATTTCCCCGCCATATTAAGACTGACCAGAATTGCAGCCCGGGCCGGAAGCAACTTGCCTGTTCCCGCCTGGGATTCGATCTGTGACTTAACCAAATCAAGGATCTCCCCGACCTCGTCCTCCGGGGCATCAGTGTTCAGCGCAAATTCCTGACCGCATACCTCAAATTTGACAAATCGTTCCAAGAGACTTCCCCGGCTGAATTCACACTTATTTAGTTACCAGAATATTCCCCGGCTGGCAACCGCTTTTGTCAGGTGAACAGAGGAGTGCTATTGCCCTGATTCTCCCCGCCTTCGTTGCCTCCAGATTCCTCAACAGGGGTGGACTCAGGGCTGTTTTCCCAATCCTCAATGGAGTTAATTAAATTATCCACCCGTTCGCTTATCTTATCCTGTTTGTCATTCAACTCCGCCACCTGGGTTTCCAGGGCTTTGATTTCGTCCTCTCGGGTATGAATCGTGGTCTGCAGCATTTTTTTATCATTTTTAAGACCTTTTAACTGCTCAATGAGCTTATCAACTACTTCTTCTAATTTGGTCAGTTTAGTATTTTCCATTAATTTTCTCCAAGCCTGTTGGCCGCTGAGGACCAATAATTATTTATCACCATACCACTCTGTAAATGGCTTAAGCCGCCTGCCGTCAGCAACCTGATAGTTATCCATAATACAAAAAGGGCCAATTGTACACTCCCGGCCCACTGTTGAACGGCCGGTAATATAGCAAGGCCCCTGAATGGTGGTATCTATGCCGATAGCCGAGCTTCTCTCTATAAATATTGATTCCTGCCCGACAAGGCTTACTCCGGCTAACATCCACTGCTGATTAACCCGGCGCTGCATAACTCTGGTGGCCTCCTCCTGCTCAACCCTGGAGTTCACTCCCATGATTTCTTCCGGGTCAGGGCAGACAAAGCGGCCGGTCTTACTATGCTGGCAAATAATTTCTACAATATCGGTGAGATATATTTCACCCTGAGCGTTATCTGAGCCTACCAGGCGCAGGGCAGCGAAGAGGGCGGAAATCTCCACACAATAGATACCAGCATTAATCTCCTTGATCTGCCGTTCAACAGAGGTGGCATCATGTTCCTCAACTATCTTTACCAGTTCATCATCCTGATTACAGATAATCCGGCCATAATTATCCGGCCGCTCCAGGATAGTGGTCATAATCGTAAGCGTTCTAACCGCCGCCCGGTGATCCGCCACCATGAGGTTGAGAGTTTCCGACCTTATTAACGGCGTATCGCCGCAAAGGATAAGGGCCGTACCACCCTCATTCTCAAGAAGGTCAGCCGTTGAGAGAACGGCATGCCCGGTTCCCAACTGCTCAGTCTGGCGGACAAAGGAGACCGGATACAGCGCCAGGGCCGCCTCCACCTCCGCCGCCTGATGACCAGTTACCACTACGACCCCAGCCTCCAGGTCGGAGAGGGTATCCATCACATGGCAGATCATGGGACTGAAAAGTACGGGATGCAGAACTTTGGCCTGGGAAGATTTCATTCTTGTCCCCTTACCGGCCGCCAAAACAACGGCATGCAGGGGGTTTTTATCTGTTGAGATCATGAGGATTATAATTTGTTGTTCTTTGTTTTTAAAGGGCGTATTGCAATACGCCCCTACAAGCAGGCCTTTGTCTGAGACGGGCTGGCTTTACCTGGTTTCATCCGGCCTGGCTGGCGATCATATTCAAAGCACTGCCAGCCTTGAACCATTCAATCTGCTGCGGGGACATGGTGTGGTTAACCGGGAAACTTTCACGGCTGCCGTCACTATGATTAAGAGTCATAGTCAACTGGCTGCCGGGGGCCAGATCCGCCAGACCGCTGATAGTGACACGATCAGCCAGACGGATTTTTTCATAATCAGCCGGGTCGGCAAAGGTAAGAGGTAAAACCCCCTGCTTTTTCAGATTGGTCTCATGAATTCGGGCAAAACCCCGGACGACAACCGCCTTGGCCCCAAGATAACGCGGCTCCATGGCGGCATGCTCCCGGCTTGAACCTTCACCATAATTTTCATCACCAATGGCCACCCAGGAGATGCCCTGCTCCTTGTAGGCCCGAGCCAGAGAGCTTAAGCGAACCTCCTGCTCACCACTGATGACATTCACCCCGCATCCCGCCTTTTCGGCAAAGGCATTGGCCGCCCCGCTGAACATATTGTCAGATATATTATCGAGATGACCACGGAATTTCAACCAGGGCCCGGCCGGAGATATATGGTCAGTCGTACATTTCCCCACGGCCTTCAACAGAACCACCAAGTCCTTAAGATCATTGCCGTCCCAGGCCGGAAATGGCTCTAAAAGTTGTAAACGCTCACTCTCAGGGGATACCGATACCTGAATCTCATCCGGCTTTGCTGCCGGTTCCTCATAACTAACTAAACCGGCATCAAAGCCCTCCGGCGGCAAGGCATCGGCATTAGGCGGCCGCAGCCGGATACCATCAATATCATCACGAGCCGGATCAAAGGTTACCTTACCGGCCAGAACCATGGCGGTAACCGTTTCCGGGCTACCGATAAAAGCCAGGGTGGCGGGATTACCATCGGCCCGGCTTCTAAAATTACGGTTAAAAGAGGTAATTATGGAATTTTTTTCCTGAGCGGTAAAATCCTGACGCTGCCACTGACCAATACAGGGGCCGCAGGCATTGGCTAACACCACACCACCTATCTGCCGCAGGGGGTCAAGAAGACCGTCCCGCTCCACGGTAGCCCGTACCTGGGCCGAACCGGGACTGATGAAGAAATGGCTCCTGGCCTTTATACCATGAGCCAGAGCCTGGCGGGCCACATCAGCGGCCCGGCCAATATCTTCATAGGAAGAGTTGGTACAGCTGCCAATGAGCCCGACTTTTAACTCTTCAGGATAACCTTTTTCAACCGCCTCCTCCTGCATATTAGTCAGCGGCCGTCCCAAATCGGGAGTAAAGGGGCCAGCCACATAAGGGGTGAGATTGTCAAGATCAAGTTCAATTATCTTATCATAATATTTTTCCGGCTGCTCATAGACCTCCGTGTCAGCCCGCAGTTCATCAGCGTGAGCCTCAGCCTCGGCCGCCAGCTCCTCCCGGTCTGTGGCCCGCAGATAAGCCGCCATCTCCGCATCAAAGGGGAAGATGGAGTTGGTCGCCCCAAGTTCAGCCCCCATATTGGTAATAGTGGCCTTACCGGTGCAGCTCAAAGCAGCAGCGCCGGGGCCGAAATATTCCATCACGCAGCC
>JAJSAA010000241.1 GCA_024274995.1 Deltaproteobacteria bacterium | reverse complement strand
TTCGCAATGGGTACCAGTCCGGCGGCAGCGGTACGACAACAATCGTGTGCGTCCTGACAATCAGCAAAGTTCCCAGCCCGACAAATAGAGAGGTCTTACAAAGAATGATATCCACACTATTCACCTTCAGGCCAATCATCTGGATTGTCTGTCTCCTGTTTATGCTGTTCTTCAGCTTGACTGCCGGCTGTTCTAACAATATGCGCACTATACCGGATTTAACCGCTGCCGGTAATCCCGAACCGGGTGAGATTCCCAAGATGGCCGCGAAAGAGGCCCGGCGGCTCGATTATGATCAAAAGAGAATACAAGGCCTTGAAAAGATCAGCCCGGAAAAAATTGATATTGAACCCGTCGCACCGATCTACAACCCTTTGGACGGCCATCTTGTGTCACTTGCCGCGATTAATGAGAAATTAGAGTTCGTTCTTTTTTCTCTCGCTAAAAATGTCCACATGAATCTGCTTATTGATCCTGATATTGATATGAGTAATAAACTGGTTACGGTCAATTTTGAGAAGGCCCCCGCCTCGGTGATTCTTGATAAAATACTCCAGTCGGCCGGTCTTGCCTACACTATCAACCATAATCTTATCCATGTTAGGGGAGTTGTTGAACGACTTTTCAAGCTCAATTTTCTCGATACCTCGACTGCCGTCACCTATAAGGTGGGTGGCAATGTCCTTGGAGGCGGCGGTAGTGATTCCGTAAATGTAGGGGGGCTCACCGGCAGTTTTGCCATTAACGGTAAAGGCGGCAAGGAGACAAACCCCTATAAGCAGATGGAGGCCATGGTCAGAAAGTCCATGACCCCTAATGGCCATTATTCGTTGAACAGTATGACCGGTACTCTCTATGTGCGGGATACCATCAATACCATTCGGGCTATCAGCAAGATTGTTACCCAGATCAAGGAGATGATGAGCCGCCAGATTCTCATTGAGGCTCAGATTATTGAGGTGCAGTTACGGGACAATTATCAATTCGGTATTGATTGGAACAGCTTGCGCAGTTCCCTTGCCAAATCCACCTCATTGGTTGATTCTCTGTCCTGGAATCTGAAAACCGGCCTGGTGCTGAATCAGGCCGCTGGTATTCCCACTAATCAATTTAACGCCGTTATTCATGCCCTCCGTACCTATGGCCATACCCAGGTGGTCTCTAACCCTACTATCCGGGTCAAGCATGATCAACCGGCCCTGATAAGTGTGGGCACCTCCAATACCTATATCAAGAATCTTACCGTTACCTCCGGGGGCACCGATGGGACAAGTTCTACAGATATCGAAACCTCATCGGTTTTTGACGGCCTTATTCTGGGAGTCATTCCATTCATTGAGAATAACAACCGCCTTGTTCTGCAGGTCAATCCCATTAAGAGTGATGTGGAGGAAAAAAGTCTGGATCTCATTAATGTCGGCAATGGAGTCAACGTTACCCTGCCCAAGGTGGATGTAAAGGAGTTGAGCACGGTAATCGGCATGCATAGCGGGGATACCGTTGTCCTCGGCGGCCTCATTGACCGGCGGAAGAGTGACATCTCTCAGGGAGTGCCCCTGCTGGCGAGAATCCCCATTCTTGGTCAATTGGTGCGTAATGATTTTAAGCTCTCTGATAATACTGAACTGGTTATTATTCTGAAGGTCACTATCTTATGAGTGTTATCTACGATGCCCTTAAAAAAATCAAGCAGGCGAAAGAGCCTGATGAGACGGTATACCTGACTTCTTCTCCTGGCAAGGGTAACGTCTTGGTGTTTAATAAACTATTAACCCGTCATATTTTTGTTAGTGCTGTTATCCTAACCGTATTAATTGCCTTTATGGGCGGTGCCCTTGCATACATATACTACGATGAAATTGCAGCCAATCGAACAGCGGAGAGCGCCCTGCCGAAAACATCGCGGAGTTCCGCCGCTTCCACGTCCCTCAATGTTGAGACAAAACGGCAGCTAATTAAAGCCCCGGTCTCATCTCCTGCCCCGGCAGGGGGGGGGCAGCCAGCTAAGGCCGGTGGTAATATTGTTGTCTCTCGTATCGCGCCAGGTCAAATACCGGCAGAGCCATCGGCTCTTTCAATAACCCATAAGGTAAATGCTGGGCCTGTAAGCACTAACGACAACCCGTTTACCCACTCTGCCCCCTCTCTGACTAATTTTAAAATGCCAAAACCTGCAATTGAGCAGAACGTAGAGACTGAGCCGAAATCTGCAACGGCCCACAGTCAACAAATGCGGTCGGCGGCAGATAAACCAACTATCGGAAAGCAGATAATTCCGCTCTTGAATAAAAGTAACATGCTGGCCGGCAGACCGGGTACGACTAATCATGAAAGTCCGTTAATAAGACCTGCCGGGGATGCGGCCGCTGTCTCCCAGCTGGTCTCTGTATTGGGGACGATTAAAGCCTCTCCCCGGTCTGTCCAGGCATCGGCCGGGCGGGGAAAAGATATTCCACATTCCTCTGACCAGATAATTTCACAACAGCATATTAAAGATTTGGCTCAGGCATTTCAGGCCGCCGTAGCCAATCATAACTATACCGTTGCCGGTAAGGTTATCAGCCAGCTCGGGCATCTGTTAGGCCCTGAGGCAACCTATATCAAAAATTTACGGGCCTTTCTCTATTTACAGAAAAAAGAGCCTGCCAGGGCCCGGGAAATTCTGAATTCTATTCTCCGGAGAGATGCGACTGACCTCGAGGCCGGGCTGAATATGATTGTCGTTTTAGTTAAAGAAGGTGATATGAAGGCTGCCCGGCGGAGGACAACACAGCTTCTGGACTATTATCCGGATAATCAGACCCTGCTTCATTTTAAACAGCAATTAGACCCCTGATGTGGGCAAAGCTAACCAAGAGAATTTTCTATATATGTTTTTATACTGCCTTTATTTTTATTCCAGTCTGGGCAGGCGGCAAGCTTATTAATCTAACCCTGGATCAAATTTTTATCAGCCGGTTTGTGGTGGGCTGGCAGCAGGTGGCTCGTAATCTGGAAGAAAGAGTACCTGAGTTGCCGCCCATGAAAAATCACCAGCTGGTGGCTGGGATGAACAGGATAGAGCAGCTAGCAGCTTTGGCTTCTATAACCTTGCCCGTGACTAAGACTAAGCATTCCTATACCTACCTCTTGAAAAAAATAAATCAGCCGGTAGAGAAAATTTTTTTGGTCGTCGAACCAACGAGAATGATAATATACGGGCTGAGAAAACAGACCATGCGGCGTATTGATAAACATATTGATGGGACAGAAAATATCCATGCCGGTAGTTTTCAGGCCATTCAAGGGAAAAGCAAAGGAACTTACATAGGGATATTGCAATTATGAGTCAGAGCAATTTTGACATTCCCTATCTTGAATTTCTGGGACTGCGCAGCAATCCGTTTCCGGTTACCCCGGATGCAGATGATTTTTTTGTGTCCTCAACTATTGAGGCCGTTATTACTGAACTTGTCCACGGCATTATCAGCCGTAAGGGCTTTTTTGTTCTCACCGGGGAAGTGGGGGTTGGCAAGACCACCATCAGCCGAAAAATTTTACAGACTCTTACTGCGGAGGGGGTCAGAACCTCCCTGGTCTTTCACTCCCTGCTCTCCAAACAGGGGATCATCAGGCAGATAAACAAAGATTTTGGCATTGGTGAGTCGCAGGAAGACGACTTGGATAATGAGCTGGATCATCTGAACGGTTTTGTCCTGCGGGAAAATGAGCTGGGGAATAATTGTGCTATTATTATTGACGATGCCCAAAATCTGACTTGGGATAGCCTGGAAGTCGTCAGAATGATTTCCAACCTGGAGAGCAACAGGGATAAACTGGTACAGATTCTCCTCGTCGGTCAGCCGGAATTACTGACTAAGCTGAATTGTGACAACATGCGCCAGTTAAAATCGAGAATTGTCATTCAACGTGAGGTGACGACTCTTTCCTGCCGGGGGCTGCAAAAATATATTGATTTTAAGCTTGCTGCCGCTGGGCCGGGCAGTTTTTGTACCTCAGTTGGAGGGCTGAAAGCTATTTTTAAAATCACCAAAGGTAATTTACGACAAATAAATATTCTTATGGATCGCTGCCTTTATCTTGCCTATTCTAAACAGGATAAAAAGTTGAGCCGCCAAATGGTGCGTATTGCGGCCCGGGATTGCAACTTGTCTGCTTCAGGGCGGTTCAGGATGGCATGGCTGGTTCCGGCTGTCGCCGCCATGGTGCTTTTTGCGGTTGTGAGCTTGAATGGTCTCTATAAGATGCCGGCAATTTTTAAGGCCGTCAGTGTCAACGTGTATTCACCGTCATTGCCGTCTGCCCGTCCCCAACCAGTCCCTGCAACACTATGCCGCCTCAAGCTAACCACACCTGATATACCCAGGGCAGTATCAACTTTTCTACAGGGCTATGGGCTGCAGGAGTATAGCCAGCGTTTCTGGGAAGGACTGGTACAGGGGAAAGTCGAGCAATTAAAGAAGGAAATATACGTAACCACCGGTTTGCAAATGGTTAAATTCCCGGTTATTCCCCCTGAATTTAACAAAAAACTTGATTTGTTGCGGATAGTTGGCAAAAATAAAACTTATTTTATCTGTTTTTGGAAACCAACCATCAGCATTGATGAGTTCCATTGGCATTCTGAAGGGCCGCAAATTCTTCAGCTCCAGCATCTCCTGGCCCGACAAGGTTATTATTCAGGAGTAATGGATGGTATTGTCGGTCGGAGACTGCTACAGGCAATTACTGATTTTCAGACTGATCTTCATCTGCCCATAACCGGTAACCCGGATCAGGCCAGCATTTTCATCTTATGCAATTTAGGGGCTCGGAAACAGGATAAAAAAAACCAGCTGACCATAGGGCACCCACACGGGTCTGCCCCTGCACTTACCATCCGGCGTTGCGAATCGCCTGAAAACCCCGTGGAGGAAGCATGACTGAACAAACAAAAAGGAAACCCATCGGCGTCCTTTTGAAGGAAAAGGGGATCATTAACGAGGAGCATATAAAATTTGCCCTGATGGAGCAGAAAATTTCAGCGGAGCGTTTTGGCGCAATTCTGGAGCACCTGGGTTTTATTACTCAATATGATGTGGCTACAACCCTGTCGGAGCAGGAAAATATCCCCTTTCTCGATATTGATGAGGTTTTGCCAGGTAAAAAGGAGCTTCAGCTTTTCAATAAGAACATCTGTATGAAAAATGTATTTTTACCCATCAGTATTGAAGGAAATGAAATTAGTATTGTTATGGCAGATTTGTTTAATCTGGAGAATATTGTCCAGCTTATTACCCGTCAGACAGGTCTGCGGCCTATTCTTCATCTTGGTGAAGAAAACAAGATAATAAACGCTATCAGCGCCAATTATTATTTTCTGGAGAATCCCATTGAGTCTCAGATCTATAAGGAGATATCTCTGCTCAAACTGGATACCGAACATGCCAGGGGGTACGATAAATTTATCCACCTCATTCTTCAATATGCGGTTAAAATGCGGGCCACGGATATTCATTTCCGGCCCATGGAAAAATCGTTGAGTATTGCCTTTCGGATTGATGGGGTCATGCAGGCGGTGCTGATTGCCCCTAATGACCTGTTGCGGGCAATTTCGTTCTTAAAAATGAAGTCTGGAATCGACATTGCTGAACAGCGTCTGCCCCAGGACGGCCGTTTTTCCGAGACAATACTTAATAATGACTATGAATTCCGGGTTTCAACCATTGTTACGGAGTATGGTGAAAACGTGGTTATAAGGGTTTTGTCGGTGTCCAGTTCGGTCATGGGGCTGTCCCAGTTGGGATTTTATGAGGAAGATGTTCAGCTCGTGGAGGATATTTTTAATGAACCATTTGGTATTGTCTTACTCACCGGGCCCACCGGTTCGGGTAAATCAACTACCCTTTTCGCCGGGATTAGATGTCTGGACTTAATGAAAAAAAATGTTATTACCGTTGAAAATCCCATTGAATATCGTATTCCCCTGTTGCGTCAAACTCAGGTAAACACCAAGGCAGGATACACCTTTGCCAACGCCATTCGCTATTTTCTCCGCCACGATCCGGATGTTATTCTGGTGGGCGAGATTCGTGATCAAGAAACGGCGGGTACCGCTATTTCCGCCTCATCCACCGGTCATTTAGTGCTTTCAACCCTGCATACCAACAGTGCCATCGGTTCCATTTCCAGGCTTAAAGATCTGGGGGTGAATTCCTTTCTTATCGCTGACTCCCTGCTTGGTATTGTCAGCCAGCGTCTGGTGCGTAAAATTTGTCCTAACTGCAAGGAGAGTTATACGCCCAGTACTGAAGAAAAGGATTATCTCGGGGATCTGGATATTGAAATTTTGTACCGTGGTACCTCCTGTGAGGTCTGCGGCGGTACCGGCTATCTTGGCCGTACCCTGATATATGAAATCCTGAAGGTAGATAAAAATATGGCGGTGATGATTGATAAAAATGAACCCCTTGATGCGATAACCGGCTATGCCGTCAAACAAGGTTTCCATGATATCTTCAGCATCTGCTGCCGGAAGGTTATAGAGGGAGTCACTACAGTTGATGAATGTAAACGGGTCATTGGTAAAATGAGAACCTCCTGATTAACGTGACATATTTTAGATTTAAAATACTTCATAAGACCGGTAAGGTTACCTCTGGGGTTATTCAATTACCCTACGACAACATTATCTCCGCGATAAGCCATCTTGAGCGGGGCGGGGATACGGTTATTATTGCCAAAAAACTAAATCGTTTTATTGCCGCCGTCTTTGCTTTTTTTGTTTATGGTCTGCAGGGTAGCGGCAACTCTATAAGCCGCCTCGAACTGGCTGAATTTTTCAATAATGTTTCGGTAATGCTGAAGGCTGGCATTTCCTTGTTAGTTGCCTTAAAAGATGCTGGCGCCAGCATACAAAAAGGCCGTTTTGGTTCCACCCTGGATGCCATTGTTATTGACATTGAGTCTGGCGCTACTCTGTCTGAGACTATGGCCAAGCACCCTGGTGTTTTTTCTGGTACCACGCGTCATCTCGTTGCTCTGGGAGAGGAGACTGGCAATTTAGACACGATGCTCCTCCAATGTTCCAAACACCTAAAAAAACTAAATGAAATTATCTCCAGCACCAAGCAGGCCATGCTCTATCCATCCATAGTTATTACCCTGATCAGCGGAGGGATGATCTTTTGGTTCTATTATGTCGTACCCAAAATTCTTTCCCTTTTTGATGAGATGGAGGTGCAGCTGCCACCCCTGACCAAGGCCATCTTGTGGGTATCCGGTTTTGTTCAGAATTATATCTTTACCATTCTGTTCATAACCTTTGTCGTGGTTTTTGTTACCTATTCAGCTATTCGTTCCAGTCTGAAAATAAAAAAAATATTTCATCACATTCTCTTACATTTACCAGTTTTTAAGACTATTATCATGGCCTCCAATCTGGCCTTTATTACTGAATATTTTAGTTTATTGTTAGGGGCTGGCATTGATGTTATTCGTTCAATTAAAATTCTCAGTGATGCTGTAACTAATGAAGTATACCGGGAAAAGTTGAAAACCATCGGGGCCAGGCTGGCCAATGGTGAAACCGTTGCCGAATCATTTACTATTAAGTCACTCTTTCCCCCATTTGTCCTGCGCATGATAAAAGTTGGTGAACAGAGCGGCTCTCTGCCGGAGCAATTGACATATATTGCCGATGATTATAGAATCAGACTTAATGCTATAGTTGATACCATTGGTAAAATGATTGAGCCCATAGTCCTGATAATTGCTGGCGGCATGTTCACCATTATTCTGGCCGGGCTCTTTTTGCCTATATACGACCTGGTAAGTAAAGTTAGTAATCGTTAGAGGTGGATGGTGACTTGGCCATCTTTACCATTTTTAGTTAGTGATGGACTTCCAACGAACTCATTTTGTCAAAAGGCTATAGCTCTTTGAGTTAACGCGGTTTATTCAGAGAGATACTTTTTGACTTTTGTAACCTAAGTTCGTTGTATGTAGGATACCGTGCGCAGTATAACTTAGCTTTTTACGAGTCCATCATATAATAAATTATGACGAATATCATACAGCATAAAATTCTGGCAGCGGTGGATGGCTCAATTCATAGTTTTAACGCTTTGCACTATTTGAGTTATCTATTTACTGATATGGAAAACATCAGTGTTCACCTGTTATGTGTGGTACCGGGTGGCTCGTCTACACTCGGTATGGAATGGGTAGATGAACGGGATAGAATGACCATGGTCAGCACGCAGGTCAGGGCAAAGCTGTTGGCCGCCAAACGGTTTATGGAGGAGGCGGTTTTACAGCTTGGCCGTCGCGGTATAGCCCCCGCTCAGGTGAGTACCAGTGTTAAATTATCCAGAAGCAGTGTGGCAGTCGATATATTGACTGAAGCGCAGAAAGGTCTTTATGATGCCTTGCTTATTGGTCGGCGGGGAATCAGCAAAATAGAAGAGATGTTTATAGGCGGCAGTCTTTCTACTTCCATGGTCGAAAGATGTTACCATATTCCCCTCTGGATCGTGGACGGCAAGGTTAATTCGAGACGATTCCTCCTGCCGGTTGACAGCTCATTTAACTCCCTGAAGGCTGCTGACCATCTGGGATTTATTCTTGCCAATAACCCTTACGCCGAGGTTTCGCTGCTGCATCTCTCCAGTCTGGTCGGTGGCAATACCGTTGCCGATCAGACAACTTTAAGTGAAATGTGGGGGCATGACTGGTGCGAACTTCACCTGAATCATCCAGATGCCATATTCCATGCCCCGGAACAGATTCTTATAGATCGGGGGATGGATCCGCAACGCATATACCGTCTTGACCGCGCTGCCTGTCTTCAGCCTCATACCCATATTATCCGCCAGAGCAGTAAACATAGTTGTGAGACCATAGTTATTGGTCGGCGGTCAAAGGGAGAAAAAAAAGGAATTTTTAAAGGCGTTTCTGACAGTGTTCTGGATATGGCAAGGCATATGGCAATCTGGGTTGTCGGCTGATTACCAAGAAGGAGGGGAGGGTACTGTGAAAATCGTAATAAAAAACCTTGTAACTGCTTAGCGGCACTCCATATTTGCCCATTTATGGCTTCTTGAGTAGCACAAGTACGCTACGAAACCATAAATAAATAAATCTGAAGTACATCTAAGCAGTTACAGCTCAGAGTTTAGGGCAATTTGCAGTCAGACCTAAACACTTATAAAAAAAGTTTTTATAAGTCTATCTTGCATAGGATGCCAACGTGAAATTTAATTTGAATAATTTTCTAAGTGCTGTTTCCTTTGCGCTTGATTTTTTGGAAATTGATTTTTTAGGAGCTACCTCTAATCACTCCAAGCGTGTTACTTATATAGCACAAAGGCTTTCTGAGTATTTTAAGATGAGCGATGAAGAGCAATTCGATCTGTACTCTTTTGCTATACTTCATGATAATGGCCTATGTGAAGATGTCCTTTTGACTGGTCGGCCAGCCGAAATATTTAAAGACAAACATAAACACTTGGAAACGTACATAGACCACTGTAACATAGGAGAAGAGAATGTCACAAGTTTCCCGTTTCTTACTGGTGGCCGCAACATTATTCGCTACCATCATGAGCATTTTGATGGCAGCGGTTTCTTTGGCGTAGCAGGAGCAGATATTCCTCTAATGGCTCAGATTATTTCTTTAGCAGATACCGTGGATAATTTGTATCATTTTGAGACAAGGAATTTGGAGAACCGAGAAAAGATCATCAATTTTATTTCATTACATAAAGGCCGTTATTATTCTTCTGAAATAGTGGATGCTTTCATGGATATCTGTTCACATACAAGTTTTTGGCTTGACCTTCAAGAACCTTTTATTTACGAGGCGTTATTGAACAAAAGTCCTATAAAAGAGATTGATATTCATATAGACGAGATTTTTCTTATCACTAAGGTCTTTTCAAAAATCATAGATTCAAAATCCAAGTTTACCTATCGCCACACGTCAGGACTTACGGAAAAGGCCGGCATCATGGCTGACTTTTATCAATTTAATCAGAATAGTAAAACACAATTTCTTATTGCTGCCAGTCTTCATGACCTTGGAAAATTGGCAATACCTAACGCTATTTTGGATAAGCCGGGTAAATTAACAAAAAGATAGTTTAATATCATTAAAGAGCACACCTACTATACCAGGGTGGCTCTGACCCAGATTAATGGGTTTGAAGATATCACTAAATGGGCTGCCAACCATCACGAAACATTGGATGGTACTGGTTATCCGTATGGCATTCATGGAGATGAGCTGGGGTTTGAGGAGAGATTGATGTCTGGTCTTGATATATACCAGGCGTTGACCGAAAACCGTCCCTATAGAGACGGGATGAACCATAATAAAGCAATGGGCATTCTAAAAAACAGTAGTAAATCTGGCAAGATTGACAAAATGATTGTTAATGATATTTGCAAGGTATTTGTGGCGAGAAGCTAATTGTTGAGGAGATCCGGCATTTTTTTGCCGCCGGCCGCGAGTTGGGCCGTGGCACTTCTCGGGGTTGATTTTGACATCTGACCGCCGGTATTGGAATAGACTTCGGTGTCAATGAGTAACCGATATCGTAGGCCCAATCGTCGCCGCTGAATATCCAGACGGATTTTTTGACGAGGTAGTCAGCGATATGGCTGAGGCGTTTGGCAATAAGGTCACCTGCTATCGAAGCTCGGAAAAAGAGGCTCGTTTTCCCTGGATCTTTTTGAACTTGGGAATATTCTTTTATATCTGATCGGACGCGGTAATTTTTATCCAAACAATGTCCTGGAAAAACCCGGGATGGGGCAAAAAGTCTATAATCTTCTGGATAGAAGCGATATTTCCCTGCTCTCAAAAAATTGTTTCCTTATATTCCAAAAGAGCTTTGTATATGTTAATGTGTGCTTTGCTCATGGAACCCTGGCTTTTTATGACTCTGCAATGGAGTTGGCCGATGACCTGGAAAGTTGTCTGACAACAATATAAGATCAACCCCATGAAAAATGACGCAACTTCGGAAACAAATATAAACGCTCTGCTTGACAGGATTCAAACAGAGGGTATCGAGAAAGCCGAGAGTGAAGCGGCGGTGATAATTAAAGCCGCTCAAGAGACGGCCCATTCTATAATCAGCAAAGCCCGTCAGGAGGCGGCGGCAATTGCGGCAGAAAGCAGGGAAGAACTTAAGCGTCGTGAGAGGAGTTTAAACAGTCGTCTTGCTCAGACTGGCCGAGATGTTGTGCTAAATGTTAAAGGAGAAATTATTGCTCTCTTTGACCGTCTTCTCCAGCATGAATGCCGCTCTTGCCTTAAGGGTAAGCGGCTCGCGGTAGTTATTTCTCAGATAATTGGCGCCTGGCAGACGGAACATAAGAGTTTGAACCTGGAAATTCTAATCAATGAAGATGACAGGCATGCTCTTGTTGATGAACTGTTAGCCGCCTTTCGGCAACAGCTCAAAGATGGCATCGAGATCAAGGGGCATCCTGATATCACGGCAGGTTTCCGGGTTGGTTTAAAGGGCGCCCATCTTTATTATGATTTTACCGATGAGGCAATTGCCGAAACTATAGGCCAATATCTGAGGCCGGAGCTGTCCGCCTTGTTGTCCGGCCCCAAG
>JAJSAA010000240.1 GCA_024274995.1 Deltaproteobacteria bacterium | reverse complement strand
TTGCGCGGCTCGCGAACATCAGGACAGACCTTGTTGGGATGTTGCCAGGGATTACAAACGCCTTCAGCATAAACTGGGGGTATGTGAAGATTGTCTGGTTTATCTCCTCAAAACTCAGTCCAATGGACTTGACAGGGCTGAGGTCGCCGCTGTCTTTGACTGTCGTCCCCCTTCTGTTGCTCCATGTCCCCTTTTTGGTCAGCACTGACCGCCGATAGGAATGAAGATTCAAACTCCAGAATCATGCCTTGGCCTTTTTTTATCTATAATTCATCTTCCCCTGTCCATGCCGATTATTGACATCAGCAGAGCAGGGGTGTCTTTTCCCGCCATCCAGCTTAACGCCTTGGATAATCTGCTTTTGAAACACAGTAGAGCCGCCTGACTTTCCTCTCATCTTGGGACGGGGCAGACGGCGGGCCGAAGAAATTCTCGCCCCGTTTTTTTCATATTGACATTCTTCCGTAATTGTATTATTTGTGGCACGTAATTTTTTTTAGTGCTACTGACAAATACAAAAAGGAGAAACTATGAAGAAAATCTTATGTAGTGTTGCGGCCCTGGGGCTTGTCTGTCTCTCGGGAGTGCCACCGGCTCAGGCTGTATCTCAGGAGACGGCAATGCTTCTACAGTTATTGCAGAACAAAGGGGTTATAACCCCGGCGGATGCCAGAAAATTCAAGCAGACAATTGACCAGGCCATGGCCGCCAGGGAAAAGAAAGAGGAGGCTGGTGATCATTATCATTCTGTGCAGAGTATGGCCAAACGGATAGAGAAACTGGAAAAGTCAGCGACGGGAACTCAGCCTGGCGGCGGTTTCCTGAATAAGGTCAATTTAAGCGGTGTGCTGGCGGTAGATGCCACAGTCAACCGTGAAAAGGCGGCCGATGGTACTGCTACCGAGAGCAGCGATCTCCTTATTAATACGGCAGAACTCGACGTGGATGCCCAGGTCAATAAATATGTCAGCAGTCATGTGGCTTTTCTCTATGAGGAGGGTGATTCTAATCGTGATGGCAGCGGGATCAAAATTGATGAGGCCATTATCAATATCCAGGGCGGCGGGGACAGCCCCATGTATCTCCGGGCCGGTAAGATGTATCTGCCTTTTGGCTCCTTTGAGAGTCATTTTATTACTGATCCCCAGACTCTGGTTCTCGGCCGCACCAATGACACGGCCCTGATTGTTGGTTACGGCAATTCCATGTGGGATGTTAATATAGGGGCCTTCCGGGGTCAGGTTAAGAAGACGGGCGATGATAATAAAATTGATTCTCTCGTGAGCAATGTCACTTTTACTTTGCCGGACAATATCGTTTCCGGGCTGCATCTGCGCAGCGGCATATCCTATACCTCTAATCTGGCGGCCAGTGATACCCTGCAGGGGGTTGTGACGACAGCTGGTGAGGTTCATGATATGGCGGCTGGCTTCAGCGCCTTTGCCCACATGGAATATAATATCTTTACGGTGGATCTTGAGTATCTAAGGGCAATTGATAATTTTGCCAGTAATGATTTGTCCTTTACTGCTCCCGGTAACACCAGACCGGTCGCCTGGAATATTGAGACCGCGGCCAAAATAATGCCTAAGCTGGAGCTTGCTCTCCGTTATGGAGGTAGCAGTGATACCGGCGATCATACTAATACCAGTCTGGCTCAGGCGCAGTATGGCACGGCCCTGCTTTATGATATATGGGATGATACCTCTATTATTTTTGAGTACCTGCATGATGAATACAAAAACAACGATCATGATAACCAGGCCACGCTGGAGCTGGCAGTACAGTTTTGAGGGTAATTTGCAGCCCTCGCTGAATAGTTACTTTTGAGTCGGAATATTCGTAACTTTATTCCTCTCGGGGCGGTGCGGATTTACGCGCCGCCCTTTTTTTGTGGAGACGAAGGAGTTGGATTAAAATGGTATCACGGTTATTCCGGGGTTGATTGAGCATAATTACAAAGGGGTCGGTGTGCCCGTCCGTCAGGAAATAGCCGGCATAGTTGTAAACCCCGGTCAGGGTGCCTGATTTCAGGCGCCCGCCCTTATGCTTAGGCAGTAAATCGGCGTAGGGCTGGAAATAACGGAGCAGGGTCAGCATGGCTTTGGGGGTAATGCGGTTGTGGCGTGAGAGTCCGGAACCCTCTTCAACCTCATAGCTGCCTTTGGGTAGATGTACCTGGCGGCTTAAAAAAATATCCAGGGCCCGGCGCCCTTTGGCCCAGGTGGCGGGCCAGCCAAAAAGGCGCGCCCCGCAGGTCAGGAAAATCTCGTTGGCGATGAAATTATTGGAATAAAGCAGCATGGCCCGAATAATCTCCCGCAGGGGACGGCGGGAGCAATGAATAAAGACG
>JAJSAA010000239.1 GCA_024274995.1 Deltaproteobacteria bacterium | reverse complement strand
GCCGAAGCGGATGATCATTACCGGGTGGATATCGAGGTCGTGGGCGACCTGCCCCACGCCCTGTGGATGCTGAACCAGCGTCTTGATAACCAGCCGCTCAGTTATGATCTATCCAGCCAGGCCAGGGTACGGGCCCTGCTGTTAGATGATTTTGCCACCCATAAAGACGACAAGACCATAAACAGCATCCGACCCCAGAAAATCTTATGGGATACCCGCCAGATCATGGGCCCGAAGGATATCCTTATCAGTGACGTGGGAGCCCATAAGATGTGGATAGCCCGCTATTATCACTGTGACGATCCCAACACCTGCCTGATTCCCAACGGCTTCTGTTCCATGGGCTTTGCTCTGCCGGGAGCCATTGCCGCCAAGCTGATATATCCAGAGAAGAAGATCCTGGCCATCTGCGGCGACGGGGGGTTCCTGATGAACCTCCAGGAGTTGGAAACCGCCCGCCGGATCGGAGCCAATATTGTGGTGATGATCTGGGAAGATAACGAGTACGGGCTCATCAAGTGGAAACAGGAAAATCACTTTCACCGTCATACCGATCTTCATTTTAATAACCCAGATTTTATTAAACTGGCCGAATCATTCGACTGCCTGGGCCGACGGGTGGAAAATGCGGTTGATCTGCTTCCGGCCCTGGAATGGGCCTTTAAACAGGACAGGCCGGTATTAATCACTATTCCTATTGACTACCGGGAAAACGTCCTGTTGAGCGAACGGCTGGGAAAGATTCAATGCCCCATTTAAGATTAGAATATTCCAAACAGTCAATAACCGAGGAAAGCCACTTAGCGCAATATGGAAAAAGCGACGAGTCTCTTGGTTTATTTTTCCAACAGATATTTAGATAAAAAATTAGATTCTGATATTAATCATTATTTTGGAGAAATTTTTGAAATCTATGACAATATCAAACATATTGGAAAAGAATTTGGGATAAACCTAATTAAAGGAAAAGAATTTAATGAAAAAAATATAATGAGGTACCATTTCATTACATTATCTGATGATAATTATGAGGCGACAGCACCATATGTTTTGGGTTATCCAAAAACAAATATGGACAGACTAAGAAGGGAAGCTATAGAAGATGATTATTCTAAAAATTGATAATTTAGAAATCGCCGCTGACGGTTAGCCCCGGCAGCAGAGTAAAGGCTGGTACATCGGATATACCATCCGCCTCACCGAAATAGGTGCCGGCCATGACAATCCGGAAGATGATAATCCCGAAGCCCATGGTGGCCATGGCGAGATAATGGCCCTTTAATTTCAGAACCGGGATACCGATGATAAAGGCGATGAGCAGGGCGGCGGCAATGGCCGCGAGACAGGCGGGCCAGGCCTTAACCGTGAGCAGCGGTTCGCCGTAAATATCCTGGCGGCTGATGAGAAGATGGGCGTGATTGAGCAGGGTAATAAAAAAATCATCCCGGCAGGCCGTCAGATCATGGGTGGTGAGGGCCGCTGACACATAACCGCCGATGGCAAAGAATCCGGCATGGCCCAGGGAGAGCTGCCCGGCATAGCCCATGAGGGCGCAGAGTCCTATAATCAACAGGCCGTAATAGGCAGTTATGGTTAGCTGGGTCAGATAATAGGCCGTGCCGGTATAAGAAGTCAGAAGCTGAACCGCCGTTACCATAAGAGCCATTATGGCCAGCGGCAGGTATCTTTGCAGGCGGCGCATCAGAACTCCTTTAAGGCGGCGGCTTCTTTATTGCCAAAGAGGCCGTGAGGGCGGATAAAGAGTACTAAGAGGAGGATGGTGGTGGCAATTATCTCTTGATATGACTGGGGCAGAACCATGACGCTGAAAGACTCAACAAGACCTAACAGCAGGCCAGCCGCCACCGCTGCCATACTGTTGCCCAGGCCACCCAAGATGGCTACGGTAAAGCCCTTTATGGCCAGGCCCGGCCCCATGTCATACTGGCTGTAAGTGATGGGTGACATAACACATCCCGCCGCCGCGCCAATGGCGGCGCTGAGCATGAAGGAGAGGGTAATCCGGTTGCGGGTATTGATGCCGCAGAGGGTGGCGGCGAGACGATTGGCGGCGCAGGCCCTCATCTCCCGGCCCAGGGTGGTTAATTTAAAGAACAGGCTTAAAACGGTGACCATAACGGCGCATACCCCTATGACCCACAGAACCTGGGGGGAGACATTGGCCCCCATGATATTGATGGAGCTGATACTGTTGCCGTTGAAATAGGGCAGGCTGCGAACGCTCTCACCCCAGACAAACAGGGCCGCCTCCCGAATGAGAATGGACAGACCGATGGTGATGATAATCATCCGCAGTACCGAGGGGTTATCGAGCCAGCGGATAAATATTATCTCCACCAGGGCCCCGATGATGGTTGTGATGATAACGGCGGCAGCTATGGCCAGGGGCAGAGGCATAAAAGGGTAAAGGGAGATGGCCGTCATGCCGCCCAGCATAACAAATTCGCCCTGGGCAAAATTTATAATGCCGGTGGCATTGTAAATAATATTAAAGCCAATGGCGACGATGGCGTAGAGAAAGCCGTAGGTGATGCCGGCCGAGAAATATTGAAAGAATAATTCCGTGCTCATTTATTGCGTAATGTTACAAATATTTCGACCCTCTTACGATTGTTATAATCGGCCTTGTCTGCCTATTTATAGAGCGCGAAGTGGCCGTTCTTGACGGTGAGCATATCAAAGGCATCGAGCTTAAGACCACTGTGGTCGGCGGGTGAGAAATGAAAAACGCCGCCGGTGCCTATAAAGGTCATGTGCTCAATGGCTGAACGTACCTTTTCTTCATTAAGAGTCCCGACCTGAGCCACGGCCTTGCATAGAATGTTGAAGGCGTCGTAGGCGTGGCCGCCAAAGGTGCTTACCGGCTCCTTGTATTTAGCCTCATAATCCTTTTTGTATTTCAGCAGTACCGCCTGCTGGGGATTGCTGGCATCTAAGCTGTCGGCAACGAGGAGGCGGCCGGCCGGGAAGATAATCCCCTCGGTGGCCGGGCCGCCGATCTCGACATATTTAATATTGCCGAAGCCGTGGCTCTGATAGAGGGGCACGTTCCATTTTTTCTGGCGCATATTTTTGGCCAGAATGGTCTGGGCCGGAACGATGGACCAGTTGACCACGGCCTGAATCTCCGGATTGGCCATGAGCTTGGTGACGAGGGGGCTTAAATCGGTGGCCCTGGGGCTGTATGATTCGTTCATTATCACCTTGATGCCGTATTCCGGGGCCAGCTTATTCAAAAACATCCTGCCCATCTTGCCAAAGCCAGTGCCGCCCACCACCACGGCGATTTTGGTGATCCCCTTGCTCTTCATCTCCCGATAGATCATCCGTACCGCCAGGCTGTCATTTTGAGGAGTCTTGAAGACGTATCTGGCCACCGGATCAACGATCTTTTTGGTGGAAGCGCAGGAGATGAGGATGGTTTTAGTCTTTTCGCAGATATTTTTGATGGCCATGGTTGAACCACTGCGGGTGGGGCCAAGAATGGCAAAGACCTTATCTTCTTCAATAAGCTGGCGGGCAAAGGAGACGGCTTTGCCTTTCTGACCGGCGGAGTCCTTAAGTAACAGCTCTACCTTGAATTTACCGGCCACTCCACCTTTGGCATTGATCTCGTCGGTGAGCATACGCAAGGTCTTGGCCTCCGGCTGGCCCAGGAAAGAGGCCTGGCCGGTTTCGGCTATAATGGCCCCTATTTTAAGGGTCTGGGATGCCATTGTGGGAGCGGCACAGAATAATGCCGCAGCGCCGACAGCGCACAGGGCGGTTAAGGTCTTGCTGAAGAAATTTTTCATGGGTTTTCTCCGTTTTAATTTTGTAACTCCGCGGGCTACCGCTGAATAAGTTACGAACATTCTTATGCCCTGCCTGTTCAAATGGCATAGACCTCTTCGCCGTTTAATATGCGCATACCTGCCTTCTGGAAGACCTTGGCCGCCGCCTCCTGATCGTCAAAACGGAATATAATCAGGCCCGATTCACCGCTGCGCTGGGAGAAGGCATACATATACTCAATATTGAGCTGGGCGTTGTTTACGGCGCTCAATGCCCCAGCCAAGCCGCCGGGCTGATCCGGCACCTCTACCACCAGAACCTCGGTCTTGCCGACGGTAAAGCCATGGTCTTTCAGGATCTGACAGGCCTTGTCGATATCGTTGACGATGAGGCGCAGAATACCAAAATCAGCGGTGTCAGCCAGAGACAACGCCCTGATGTTAATGCCGTTTTCGGCCAGAGTACTGGTGATTTCAGCCAGTCGTCCGGCCCGGTTTTCCAAGAATATAGCAATTTGTTCTACCTGCATTGTTGATCCCCTCCATTGGCTTGAATATGTCTCTGTTGACATGAACAGGGACGAGGATAAAAGACCGTCAATACTTGAGATTGACCGCCCGGCGCTGAATAGTTATATTTTTCGCTTGTCAATAACCCGCTGGGCCTTGCCCTCGCTGCGTTTTATGGTCTTGGGCTCTACCATGGTAATCTTGCAGGTTGAGCCGATGAGATCCTTTATGTCTGCCTGAATACGTTTGGTGATGGAGACCATATCCTTGATCTCATCGGAAAAGATGTTTTCGCTGACCTCAACTTGCACCTCCATGGTGTCCATGGCCCCCTGGCGGTCAACGATAATCAGATAATGGGGCTCAACCCCTTCAATGCTCATCAACACTTGCTCAATCTGGGAGGGGAAAACGTTTACACCCCTGATTATCAGCATATCATCGGTGCGGCCGCTGACCTTGGGCATGCGGAGCATTGTTCTGCCGCAGGAGCAGAGGGTGTCGCTCAGCCGGGAAATATCCTTGGTTCGGTAGCGGATCACCGGAAAGGCGGTCTTGGTGAGGGTGGTGAATACCAACTCGCCGGTTTCGCCCATGGGCAGAGGCTCAAAGGTGTTTTGGTCGACAATCTCCGGCAGGAAATGATCTTCAAAAATATGCAGCCCCTTTTGTTCTTCGATACATTCAACTGCCACCCCCGGGCCTATAATTTCACTTAGACCATAGATGTCAATGGCCTTGATCCGCAGGCGCTTTTCCAGGTCATGGCGCATTCCTTCACTCCAGGGTTCGGCCCCGAAAACCCCTACCCGGAGCGGCAGATCGGCCGGATCGACCCCGGACTCAATCATGACTTCGGCCAGGTTCATGGCGTAGGAGGGGGTGGAAAGCAGTACTGTGGAACCAAAATCACGCATAATGGTAATCTGGCGTTTCGTCTGGCCGCCGGAGATGGGGATAACTGTGGCTCCCAGCTCTTCCGCCCCATAATGGGCTCCAAGACCGCCGGTGAAGAGACCGTAGCCATAAGCGTTTTGGATAATATCTTTACTGGTTACCCCGGCGGCGCTGAGGCTGCGGGCCATCAAGCCGGCCCAGAGTTTAATGTCCTCTTTGGTGTAGCCTACCACCGTCGGTTTACCGGTAGTGCCGGAGGAGGCGTGCAGCCGGACAATTTCATCCATGGGTACGGTGAATAGGCCGAAGGGGTAATTCTGGCGGAGATCTTCCTTGGTGGTAAAGGGCAGAAGGCGGATATCCTCCAGGGTACGGATATCTTTGGGTTTGACTCCGACTTTATCCATCTTGCCCCGGTAATAGGGAACTTTGTCATAGACCCGTGCCACCAGTTTCTGGAGTCGTTCAAGCTGCAGGGCGCGTAATTCCTCGCGGGGCATGGTTTCATGGTCATTCCAAATCAATTTTTTCCCTCCTTGTAATTATTCGGTGTGATGTCTTAGAAGTACCAACCACCAGGATTTAACCATTCGGCAGCACCCCTTTATCCATAATTCGAGGGTAACTATTCAGCGAGGTCTGAATGTGTTGGGTAGATCAGGCCGCCTCTTGTTTGCCGGCGGCAAAGGCCCGCAGGTTGAGTTCGAGAATTCTGGCTGGCAGGTTGCTCTTCATTACCTCGATAAAGGTCTTCTCCGCTACCGGTAGAAAGGTGGACAAGGCTCCTACGAGAACAACATTGGCGGCTCGTACCTCCCCCAGTTCACGGGCAATGGCGAAGCTGTCTATGCTTAGAAGCGCCAGCCCCTTGCCCCGGAGCTGTTCCAGGACATCGACCGGGTAGGAGGCCTGACCCATGGCCACGGCGGGCGGGGCAATCTGGTGGGTGCTGGCTACTATCTGAGTTTGCTCGTGCATGAAATTCAAATAACGGGCCGTCTCCATTTTCTCTAAGGAAAGTATGAAGTCGGCCGCCCCCTGACCAATAAGCGGCGAATAAACCTCCTGGCCGTATCGTAAGTGGGCCACCACCGAGCCGCCGCGCTGGGCCATGCCGTGTACTTCGCTCTTCTTCACCGTAAACCCGGCCGCCATGAGGGCGAAGGCGGTAATTTCACTGGCCAGAAGAATCCCCTGACCGCCGACTCCGCAGAATATTATTCCACCTTTCATATCGTTTTATCCTCCTTGACTATGGCATCGAATTTACATACCTGAGCACAGAGTCCGCAGCCATTACACATCTCACTTATTCCGGCGTATCCCTTTTGCTTCTCTTTAAATCCCAGAGCCGCGCCCTCCTCCGGGCTTACCGTCTGCCAGCTGACGGCCGGGCAGCCCAGACGAAGACAGGACATACAACCCGTGCATTTTGTCTGCTCGATGGTGAAGGGAATCTTAAGCCGCTTCTTTTCAGCTGGCAGCAGGGCGCAGGGGTATCTCGTAATAACCACCGAAGGGCCGTCAAATTCCAGGGCCTGAACCAGCGCCTCCTTGGTTTCTTTGAGGTGCTGAGGATTTACCACCTGAACATGCTCAACTCCCAGGGCTCGGCAGAGCCCGGCAATGTCAACCTCATGGGCTGCTTCTCCCTGCAAGGTTCGGCCAGAGGCGGGATTGGGCTGATGACCCGTCATGCCGGTAATCCGGTTGTCGAGGATGATAACGGTGGAGTTGCCCTTGTTGTAGACAATATTGGTCAGCCCGGTTATGCCGGAATGGAAAAAGGTTGAGTCGCCAATGACGCTTACCACCCGGCCGCGGCCTGCATCACCCAGGGCCTTATCCATGCCGTGGGCAATACCAATGCTGGCTCCCATGCAGACGCAGGAGTCCATGGCTGAGAGCGGTGGCAGGAAACCCAGGGTATAGCAGCCAATGTCGCCGGAGACAAAGACCTTGAGGCGGTTAAGATTGTGGAAAAGCCCCCGGTGCGGGCAGCCAGGGCACATATTGGGAGGACGCATGGGTAAGCTGAGGGGCTCAAATCCAAGTTTCGGATCTTTACCCAGCGCCTGGCGGATGATGTCATGACTAAGTTCGCCGCAGGCCGGGATTTTATCCTTACCGGTACAGTTAATACCCATGGCCTTGATTCTGGTCTCTAAAAACGGGTCTAATTCCTCAATAATAAATAACTTCTCCACCTTGGCGGCAAAGTTTTTAATCAGTTTCTCCGGCAGGGGATAAACGAGTCCCAGCTTAAGGAAGGAGGCTTCGGGAAAGGCCTCTTTGGCATATAGATAACTGACGCCGCTGGTGATAAAGCCGCGTTTTTTTGTTCCCCATTCCGTCCGGTTGGGAGCAAAATCCTCGGCGAGAGTACAAAGACGGTCGTGACGCTGGGCCATTATCTCTCGTCTAACTCTGGCGTTGGCCGGCAGCATGACGAATTTAGCCGCCATTTTTTCGATACTTGGGGTGAGCGGGGGAGTTTTAACTTCTCCTTTTTTCACCATGCCCTTGACGTGGGCCAGGCGGGTGGTGATTCTGACCAGCACCGGGGTGTCAAATTCCTCGCTTAACTCAAAGGCCAGCTTGACAAACTCCCGGGCCTCGGCCGGATCAGAGGGCTCCAGCATGGGAACTTTGGCGGCATAGGCATAATTGCGGTTGTCCTGCTCATTCTGGGATGAGTGCATGCCGGGATCATCGGCATTAATAATCACTAACCCGGCCCGCACTCCGGTATATGAGAGGGTGAACAGGGGGTCGGCGGCAACATTCAACCCCACATGTTTCATGGTGGCCAGAGCCCGTCCCCCGGCAAAGGCGGCGCCGATGGCTGTTTCAAGGCCGGTTTTTTCATTGGGAGCACATTCGGTATAGGGGCCCTGGTATTTGGTAAGGTTCTCTAAGATTTCGGTGGAGGGGGTTCCTGGGTAGCCCGATGCCACCTTTACGCCCGCCTCAAAGGCCCCCAAAGCCAGGGCCTCATTGCCGGAAAGCCAGAGGTAGTCAGCTGATTTCTGGGTCACGTTGCGTCTCCTGATGTCGTCGTGTCGGTAGTAGTTCTACCTGCTTTTGTGAAATGATTTAGGCGTTTTTACCATGCTTTTATGCTTTCTTCAAGTACACTGTTCATCTAAGAGAGCCGGGTGGGCAGGGCTGAATAAGGAAGGGGCTGGAATAGGATGTTTTTTGGGGGGGCTGTTGTTCTGGAAAGTGCAGACATCTGAGATGGGATTGCACCCTCTGAGATGTGCTCCAGGTTTGTTCGTTTCGGCCTCCTGATCAGGTAAGCGGAGCGTAGCGCAGACCCCGAGATGGGGGTGCAGCAGGGCGTCCCTGAAACGCTTACCTTTTTCTTTTATACCGTCAAATCACGAATGACGAGAAGCCTGATCTCGGTCATGTCTTCAATGGCGTAGCGG
>JAJSAA010000016.1 GCA_024274995.1 Deltaproteobacteria bacterium | reverse complement strand
TTAAAGCTCCCGGAGCAGGAACGAGCGGCCTATGAAAAATACCAAGACGATCTGCACTATCAGGCAAGCATGGTTGAGTCATCTTATACAATAGGGGTAAAAAAAGGGCTTAAGCAAGGAATTGAGCAAGGAATTGAGCAAGGAATTGAGCAAGGAATTGAGCAAGGAATTGAGCAAGGAATGCTAAAAGGCGAAAAGCAAAAAGCCCTGGAAATAGCAAAAAAATTAATTGATATATTAGATACTGAAACTATAGCCCTGAAAACAGGGCTATCCGAGAACGAAATTGAAACCATATGCGTTCCCACGCGGGAGCGTGGGAACGAGGGTTGAACCATATTGAGCTCTGGAAAAAAATTATTCTGGCCTTTATTCCCATCGGGGCAGTGGGGCTTTTGCTGCACCGACAGATTAAGTCCTTGTTTTCCGTTGAGATAGTAGCGGTCATGTTCATCGTTGGCGGAATTATATTGCTAATTGTGGAATATTTTTACCAGGAGCGAACCTCCACGGTACGGGAGGTGGATTCCATAAGTTATAAACAGGCCCTGTGGATTGGTATTGCCCAGGTCGCGGCCCTGATCCCGGAACCAGCCGGGCAGGATCTTCCATTATCGGCGCCATGCTGGTGGGCCTGGATCGGCGTGCCAGCGCTGAGTTCTCCTTCCTTCTGGCCCTGCCGGTGATGCTGGCGGCCAGCGGTTTTGATTTCGTAACCCACTATCAGGATTTCTCCGGTGCCAACCTCGAAATATTGGCGGTTGGATTCGTTACGGACTTTATCTGCACCTATTTCACGATGAAGATTTTTATTGATTTCTTGAACCGCAATAAATTTGTGGGCTTTGGCATATACCGCATTCTCTTTGGTCTGATTTTATTATTTTTTGCCATCTGAGCAAAAAACTTCGTCCCCAAAGCGTTTATCAAAAAGCAGGGGGAATTAATCCTGCAGTTGTTCCGGGGATAACTTCATAGCAAATAGCAAAAGCCGGCTTTTATCTTGTACTTAAGGGCACCCACAAGGGGAGCCCCTACGGGCGGGCGTCCCACAATACGGAAACGGTTGGGAGTATTGTCGGGGTATTTAAATCGATTACTGCCAATGAATATATTCGTGGTGTCAAACAAAAAAAGGCGCCGGAATTAACCGGCGCCTTTTTTATCCCGTCAAGCCAACCACGGAATTTCTGTTTTCTGACTTCTGTTCTCTGTCTTCTGGCTTAAAACCAGGCCTCAAGAGACAGATAGAACTGACTCATGTGGTCAACAGGGGCGTAGAACTGAGCGTTAAGAGGATCCTTGGCCACGTCATCAATCTTGACCGGGGCGCCTAACCAGAAGCCGCTGCCGGTATAATCATACTTGTAGTACTGATAACCAAGACGGATAAAGGCCTTGCTGAAGCGGCTGATTTTCTCACCGGCCGGAATATCCCAGATAGTGTAAGCCTCGATAACATCACCACGGGTGGCAAGTTTGGAGGCATAAAGATCATCGTTACCGGGAGTAAGGGCTATCCAGTTTTTGGTGCCGTGGTTATACTCCAGACCAATCTTGAAGGGCTGATTCGGCAGGTC
>JAJSAA010000238.1 GCA_024274995.1 Deltaproteobacteria bacterium | reverse complement strand
GGCCGATGAGGCCGATATCAGCTTTAGACATAATATCCTCCATGTGTTTAAGGAATTGATTGGAATAATCGGCGGCGAAAATTTGAGCCGTCATTAAAAAGCTATTATGACACGAATGAAGATAGATTCAATGGAATATTTTAAAAGAGAGAGGAAAGGGAAATAGGGGACATCTATGATAAGGGACAGCCCACGATTAAATGGTTGTATGTTTAAATCCATCACCATCAATGGATATATTTAATTGGTAGGGGCTCCCCTTGTGGGTGCCCAAAAAAGAACGTGACGACCAAATACAGGGCACCCACAAGGGGAGCCCCTACGGGGGGATACAAATAAGGTTGATGATTGGCCTAAAAGCGCATAACTTTACGCACCGCTTCACTGAGATCCTGTTGACGATAAGGCTTGGCAATGGCGGCACAGAAACCATAATCCCGGTAATTGGCCATCACCGGATCATTGGAATAGCCGCTGGATACTATGATTCTGGCCTCAGGATTAAGGCGCAGTATCTCTTGCGCGGTCTCCCTGCCGCCCATGGCCCCTGGAATAGTAAGATCCATAATCAGGACATCAGCGGCCCGGCCCTCTGCCAGGTCATGGCTGTACAGAGCAACGGCCTGTTCGCCATTGAGAGTGGTTTCAACCTCAAACCCGGCCATACTGAGCATACTGGCGGCCAGTTCCAGGATAATTGCCTCATCGTCCATGAGGATTACCCGGCCGCTTTTATTGCTGTCGTCTGAGGTGTCGTTCACCTCCTCTAACTGGGCAATGGGCTTATCGAGACTTGCGGGCAGATAGAAGATAAATGTTGTCCCCTGTCCTGGGGTGGATTTGACCGTAATATAGCCGTTATGCTTTTTTATGATAGAGTGACAAATAGCCAGGCCAAGGCCGTTGCCTTCCGCTTTGGAGGTGAAATACGGGTCGAAGATGCGGTCAATGATCTCTGGCCCTATGCCTGGCCCGTTATCCGCCACCGTGGTCTTGATAAAGGGGCCGTCAGTTAGCCCGGGCACAGTGCCGTTATGCTCAAAATTCTGGCATTTTATGTTAATGGTACCGCCTTCGGGCATGGCGTTTTGGGCGTTTACAATCAGATTATGGATAACCTGGCTGATCTGTCCGGTATCAATTTCTAAAGGCCAGAGATTGGCCGGAATGAGATAATTGGCCTTTATGGCACTGCCCCGGAGGATAAAATCAGTTGATTCCTTGATTGTTTCCGGCAGAGAAGCCATCTTTTTTACCGGGGAACCGCCCTTGGCAAAGGTCAATAATTGCTGGGTCAGGCCGGTGGCCCGGAAAACGGCCTGCTCTGAGGTCGCCAGGAGAGAATTTAATGTTTCATCGCCTTTTACCGCCTCTCGTCTCTGGGCCATGTTAATTGTTCCCAGGATCGCAGTGAGGATATTATTAAAATCATGGGCGATACCGCCGGCTAACACGCCCACGGATTCTAATTTCTGGGATCTGATAAGTTCATTTTTCAGCCGTTGTTTATCGGTGATATCCCGAAAAACCAGAACCACGCCCCGCATGTTGCCGTTATCGATGATGGGCGCTCCGCTGTCGGCAATTATTCTCTGGTGGCCGTCTTTGGCAATGAGCGCCGTGTGATCGGGC
>JAJSAA010000237.1 GCA_024274995.1 Deltaproteobacteria bacterium | reverse complement strand
TTAAGGTGATAAAATGTGGTGCTTCTGGGACAGTTATTTTGTAGCGGCTTCTACCCATCATTTAGCTCTCCGTGTACGTTCCCACGCGGGAGCGTGGGAACGAGAAAAAACCTTGACGGAACAACTCAGAAGTCTATTTAGGTGTGACTATTTAGGTGTGACTGTAAATTGCCCTAAACGCCGAGCTGTAACTACATAGATGTGCTTAAGATAGGAGTGCAGCTAAACAGTTACAGAAAAAGAAAACCCGCCTCCCCAGGCTTGTGAGCCAGAGACGCGGGTTTTAATTTTTGAAATGGTGGAGGCGCCGGGAGTTGAACCCGGGTCCGAAAATACTCCCCTGCAAGCATCTACATACTTAGTCCCAATTAATTGCTTATCGTGCCGCCGCCTCTTCAGGACGAGAGGTCTTTGGCACTACCCTGCTTTAGTTTCGCCAGTCGGTTACAGGCCCACCGAGAGGCTATTCCACGTAGTCGACGTTCATTCCCAACCCCATGGACAAAGGAAGGGAGGAACGGAAGCGGGCTATGCCGCTACAGCGTAATTATAGTCGTCAGCAACTATATTTAGTCCTTCATTCTTTAACGAGTGTGAAGAAACTCGGTATGCAGCCTGAGCTTATATATCCCCGTCGAGGCCGTTTCGCCCCCATGTCAAAGATCAATGTTATGGTATCTGTTACCCTTGTTCAGCCGGGCTAACTCACGGTTTGACTCCCGCTCCTTGATGGAGGCGCGTTTGTCGTACATCTTCTTGCCCCTGGCAAGCCCCAAGGCGAGTTTCGCCCGACCGTTAGCTTTAAAATATATCTTTAAGGGGATTAAAGCAACCCCCTTTTCCTGCACCTTGCCGATTAATTTTTTTATCTCCCGTTTGTTTAACAGCAACTTCCGGGGCCGGATGGGTTCCGGCGGGGCCGCGGTGAAGTCATAGGGCGAGATGTGGACGTTATGCAGGAATACCTCACCGTCCCTTATGCGGGCGTAGCCGTCTTTCAGGTTGGCCCGCCCGGCCCGAAGCGATTTAACCTCCGGGCCGAGAAGGACGATGCCGGTTTCAATGGTGTCCTCGATAAAATAATCATGGTAGGCCTTTTTATTGGTGCAGACCACCTTGCCTGGAACTGTCTGTTTCTTTTTTTTCTTTGCCATATTATAGGTTATTTTGCGGTTCCGGTTATTCTGACCGCCTCGGTATAGGTGCTGACGCCGCTTTCCACCTTGTGCCAGGCGGCGGTAAATAGAGAAGTCATCCCCCCCCTGACGGCCTCGGCTCGGACTACATCTTCTGTTGCTGAGGCGTTGATGAGTTGTTGAATTTTTTCCGTAACCTGGCAGATCTCGAATATTCCGCAGCGGCCGAGATAACCTGTACTCCGGCATTTGGGGCAGCCTTTCCCCTCTTTTAAGGTGATAATCTGCCCCGCCTCCACCGGGAAACCCAATGCCGCCAATTCCCGGCCGCTGACCTTGATATCAGCGGCGCAATGGGGGCAGATCTTTCTGATCAGGCGCTGGGCCATGATCCCGAGAATGGTGGAGGCCGCCATAAAGGGCTGCACGCCGAGGTCTATCAAACGGGGGATGGCGGCCACGGCGTCATTGGTGTGCAGGGTGGAGAATACCAGATGGCCGGTCAGGGCGGCCTGCATGGCATAGCGGGCGGTCTCCAGGTCGCGAATTTCGCCCACCATGATGATATCTGGATCCTGCCGCAGGATGTTTTTGAGGATGGTGGTGAAAGTTATACCAGCGGAACCTTGTACGGCGATTTGGTTAAATTCCTCATGTATCATTTCAATGGGGTCTTCAATGGTGATGATATTTTTCTCCGGGCTGGCGATATTCTTCAGGGTCGAATAAAGGGTAGTTGATTTGCCGCTGCCCGTGGGGCCGGTAATCAGAAAAATACCGTGTGGAGCCTGAATCAGTTCTTTATATACCTTAAGATCACGGGGGGCGAAACCGATATGGCTCAAATCTTGAAAAAGTACCGCCGGGTCTAAAATCCGCAGTACCGCCTTTTCACCAAAGGCCACCGGCACGGTGGAAACCCTGATTTCCGCCTCTTCCCCGTGGTGATTTATCTTGATGCGGCCGTCCTGGGGGCGGCGCTTTTCGGCGATGTTAAGCCGTGACAGGGATTTTATCCGGGAGATAATGGCCGAATGCACCACCTTGGGTAACTTGTAGATGGTGTGGAGGATACCGTCAATCCGCAGACGTATCTGGCAGCTGTCCCGCTTCGGTTCGATGTGGATATCACTGGCATGCTGCTCAAAGGCGTAATTGAACATGTGATCCACCGCTGAGGTAATGTGCTGGTCGGAAGAGGCAATTTCGGCGGTGGATGAGATATTGACGTATTGTTCCAGGTTACCGAGATCAACGCTGGGGCCTTGTAAATCATGTTCGGCGGCGGATATAGAGGACTGAAAGCCATAAAACTCAGCCAGAATTTTAAGAATATCGGCTTTGGCGCTTAGATAGGGCTTAATCTTGACCTGGTTGGCCCGCTCAATATCGCTTAGGATGGTGATGTTTTTGGGATCATAAAGAGCGACGGCAAGAATACCGTTTTTAATCTCAAAGGGCAGAAGGAGATGCTTTAAGGCGAATGACTTGGGGATAGTCTTGGTGACAGTTTTTAAATCTAATTCTAGCGGATCAAGTTTTTTAAAGGGCAGGCCCTGGTCGTCCGCGACCTGCCGGATTATAAATTCGGCGGTTAATTCCTGGCCCGGCCGCTCGGGTAGCTCGAAGTGGAGCGAGTGGATAATGTCAATTATATCCGGGGGGGTGTCGGGCATGCCGCTTTGTCGTTTCCTGGTAATTTTCTGCCGCCGCAGTCGCAGGGTACGGCGCTGCTGGTTCTTTTTTATGTTGATTTGATTACGCTGGCCCTCGTTTAAGAGGCGGCGTTTGATTAACAGCTCAATAATGTAGGATTCGTTATAGATTAATTCTGCCATGATCTGATAAAGAAGTGATTATACGGCCAGGGCCGTTAAACTGTCCTGAACTGTTATGGTTATGAGTTGGGATAATTTGTAGCCCCCGCTGAATAATTACTTATTCTTAACACACCGGAAAATAAGTTTACAATATAATTTGCTCCGGCGTTTCAAAAATACTGATTATGGATTATATATTACCAACATAAACCCATGAGCCGCAGAGTTGTTTCCGCGGCTTGGTACGTTAATCAAACGAAATTTACAAATTTAGGTTATGAGTCAGCTTAAAACTTTATTTATCAAGGATATTGAACCTGGAACAGCGGTTGACGATATCTTTATGGTCAAGGAGATGAGCCGATATGAGACCAGGGCTGGTAAGCCGTACCTGCGTCTTTTGCTTATGGATAAGAGCGGTGAGGCCCCGGCCATGGTCTGGGAGGGTGCCGACCGTCTGCAGGATATTTGCCGGGCGGGGCGGATTTGCCGTTTCAACGCCCTTGTTCAGTCCTATAAAGGAGCGCTACAGCTGAAGGTCAGTGAGGCGCAGGAGATTGACGAGGCGGATGTTGATATGGGCCTTTTCCTGCCCGCCAGCCGTTATAATGTTGAGGCCATGGCCGCCGAGCTTGTGGAACTGATTAACTCCGTTGAGAAGACACATTTTCGTGCTCTGCTTACGGCCTTTACCGATGACGAGGGTTTCTGGTCTGATTTTAAAAAGGCCCCGGCGGCCAAGGGGATGCATCACGCCTATATCGGCGGTCTCCTTGAGCATACCTTATGTGTCTGTCGGGCGGTTGATAAAATGGCCGGGCTCTATCCGGCCCTGAACCGGGATTTGCTCCTGACCGGCGCTGTTCTCCATGACGCCGGCAAGATTCGGGAGTTCTCCTTTGCCGTGCCACCCTTTAATTACAGCGATGAGGGGCGGCTCCTGGGGCATATGACCATATGTGTCAATATGCTGGCCGAGAAGCTGGCAGATCTGCCCGATTTTCCGGCTCAAGCCGCTCTGCTGCTCAAGCATCTGATTTTAAGCCATCATGGTCGTTATGATTACGGCTCTCCCGTCCTGCCCATGACCAGGGAGGCCTTTGCCCTGAATTTTGCGGATGATCTGGATGCCAAAATGAACTATCTGGATCGTTTGAGCCACGGCGTGACAGAGGAGGGTTATCAGTGGACGGATTATCAGCGTAATATGGAACGATTTCTGTATGTTGATGGCCGGAGCGGGGAACAAGAGATGGAGGATATACCGCCGGTTGCGAGTCAGTCCGCTCCCTGTGGCGGCAGGGCCGACAGGCCGCGGAAAGCTCAGGGCAGGGCTAAAGCGGTGGTCAATGACCGGCAGCCAACGTTATGGGGGTAGGCGTGTTAAAGCCAGCCTTTGCGAACATTATTGGTCAGGAGCTGGCCCGTAAGATACTGCTGAAGGCCGTAAGCGGCGCTAAAATAAGCCAGGCCTATATGTTTAAAGGCCCAGCCGGAGTGGGAAAAAGAACCATGGCCCTGGCCTTTGCCGCTCTCATTAACTGCCGGGCCGCAGGGCCTGATGCTTGCGGCCGCTGTCCATCATGTAAAAAATTTGCCTCTGACAATCATCCGGATTTTATGGAGATTGTCTCGGAGGGGGCAACCGGCATTAAGATTGATCAGATTCGGGATTTGAAGAGCAAATTGGCCTTCCCACCTTTTGAGGCCGCTCATCGGGTGATATTGTTAGCCGATATCCATAATACCATCCGGCGGCCGGAGGTGGCAAACAGCCTTTTAAAGACACTGGAGGAGCCGCCGCCTGATACCATATTTATTCTAACCGTCAATGAGGCGGCCGAGGTGTTGCCGACCATTGCCTCGCGCTGTCAGGTCGTGCCCTTTTATGCCCTGCCCTTTGAGCTTGTGCGTCAGCGCCTGGAGGCTGAAGGGCTGGAGCCGGAGACCGCCGCCGCCCTGTCTAAAATCAGCGGCGGCAGTCTGGGCCGGGCCCTGGCCCCGGAGAGCCGTGAATTGCTGAGTCTGCGGCGGCAGGTGGTGGAACTGCTCGTCTATGATTTAAACGGGCCGCTGCCCATCCCGGAGTTATTCCGTCTAACGGAGACTTGTGCTAACTTGAAGGAAAAACTGGCTTATTTTTTTGAGCTCCTGGGCCTCTGGCTGCGCGATCTGATGCTTTTTGCCATTCCTGATCAGGAACATCGGATGGTGAATATTGATTTAGTTCATTTGTATCAGGCCCGCAGGGAAGGGTGGCAATTAGCTGAACTTTCTGATAAACTGCAGGCCTTATCTCTGGCTCAGAAGCAATTGCGTTTTAATTGTGATCGGCGGCTGGTCTGCGAGGTATTGTTTCTTCGTCTGCTGTGAATATCTTTGAGGGGCTGGATAGAGTTTTACTCGCCAAATTTATAATTATGGGCCTGCTGAGTACAGGAAGGTATTCTTCTGGATATCATCCTTAAAGCCTCAATGGCTCTCATATAAAGTGAATAAACATGGGAAATACTGCCGAGACGGTTCATCCTCAGCAAAAAGAGCAACAAAGCGATTCTCCGAAGCCCAACCAGAAAAAAAGAATATATCTTCTGCGTTTCCGGGTCGGTCAGCATCTATGGTCAGCGCTTGCCACGCTTGATGATCTTAACCCCGAAGATGTGGTTATGGTGCAGTCGGATCATGGCCTGGAACCGGCGGTTATAGCCAAAGGCAGCATGTATCTGCCCCCGGAAGACGAACGGGAAAGACCGGCGGGCAATAAAATTGTCCGTCAGGCCCGCCAGGAGGAGATCGATAAATTTAACAGCTTGATAGATAGTGAATCCAAGGCCTTTGCCATCTGCCGGGAACGGATAGAAAAGCTGGACTTGAGGATGAAGCTCATCCGGGTGGAGCGTTTTTTTAACGGCAGCAATATTATTTTCTATTTTACCGCTGATAACCGGGTTGATTTCCGGGAGCTGGTAAAGGGGCTGGTGCAGGAGTTTAGAACCAGGGTTGAGATGCGGCAGATCGGGGTGCGGCACGAGACCAAGATGATCGGCGGGATCGGCTGCTGTGGCCGTGAACTCTGTTGCTCATCCTTTATGAGTAAATTTGTACCGGTCTCCATCAAGATGGTTAAGGAGCAGGAACTGCCTCTTAATCCCATCAAAATTTCCGGGGTCTGCAACCGTCTTCTCTGCTGTCTGACTCATGAGTTCAGTACTTATAAGGCCTTGAAAAAGGGGCGGCCCAAGAACGGAAAGATTGTTGAATATCTTGGTCGGCAATGCCGGGTGAAGCCCTCTAATATCCTCCAGGAGATAGTCAAATTAAGTCCGCTTGATGCCAAGGATGAAATTATCAGTCTGCCCCGTGAGGAGTGGCATAAGATTAAGGCCTTTAAGCCTGCGGTTAGAGGCGGGGCGGAGGTCAGGCCGGGCGCTGACAAGGCTGGTGCCAAGACCAAATCCCGCCCCAGGCCGGAAAAAACCAAGAGTAAGACCGCCAGCAGCGCTCCAAAGAGTTCTAAGCCGGGGGCTAAATCAGGTTCTAACCGCCCGCGAAAGGGTAAAAAAGCAAGATTCGCCAAGGCAAAGAAAAAATGAACACCTACATAACCACCCCTATATTTTATGTGAATGCCCAGCCTCATCTCGGCCATGCCTATACCGCTGTGGTGGCTGATACCTATCATCGTTTTAATCTTCTGCGCCGGGCTCGGGCCCGCTTCCAGACCGGTACCGACGAGCATGGTGATAAAATTGCCGCGGCGGCCGCCGATAATAATATCAGTCCCCAGGCCTACGCCGATCAGATCAGCGCCATGTTTCGGGAATGCTGGCCGCTGCTGGAGGTGGAACCGGACAACTTTATCCGCACTACTGATTCGGCCCACAAGCGGGTGGTGGGCCGGGTTTTGCAGCGTCTCTACGAGCAGGGCGATATCGTATTCAGCGATTACAGCGGGCTTTACTGCCGGGGCTGCGAGCGTTTCCTCACCGAAAAAGAGCTGGATAACGGTCTCTGTCCTGATCATCAGATTGCCCCGGAGGAGGTCACGGAAAGTAATTATTTTTTCAAGATGAGCCGCTATCAGGAGTGGTTGATTAAGTATATTGAGACCAATCCGCAGTTTATTACCCCGGCCCGCTATCGGAATGAGGTCTTGTCCTTTTTAAAGGAGCCCTTGGAGGATCTTTGTATCTCCCGGCCCACCAGCCGTCTGACCTGGGGTATACCGCTGCCCTTTGACGATAATTATGTCACCTATGTCTGGTTTGACGCCCTGCTTAATTACCTCACCGGTCTGGGGTATGATCCGGATGGTGAATCAGGGCCGTTGTTTAATGATTTCTGGCCGGTGGCCGAGCATGTTATCGCCAAGGATATTCTTAAACCTCATGCCATCTTCTGGCCCACCATGCTCAAGGCTATGGGGGTTGCCCCTTATCAGCGGCTTCATGTTCATGGCTATTGGAATATCAATGATACCAAGATGTCCAAGAGTATTGGTAATGTGGTACGGCCCCAGGAACTGGCGGCCGCTTACGGGGCCGATGCCGTGCGTTATTTCATGCTCCGGGAGATGTCATTCGGGCTTGATGCCTCTTTCTCTCCCGAGGTGCTTATTAAGCGTTATAATTCTGATTTGGCCAATGACCTGGGAAATTTATGTAGCCGCACCCTGGCTATGGTCAAAAAATTTACCAGCGGCCGGATTCCAGAGCCTCCCGGTACGGCAAATGAACTTGATCAGGGGCTGATAACGGCGGCCATCGGCATGATTGCCGAGTTTGACAAGTATATGGCTGATTTTGGTTT
>JAJSAA010000236.1 GCA_024274995.1 Deltaproteobacteria bacterium | reverse complement strand
GATAACGATGTGGTAGAAATTTCAAATCTCCAGCGCCAGATTGCCCATTTCACCGATGACATTGGCCGTTCCAAAGTTGAATCAGCCAAAGACAAAATGCTACGGATTAATCCAGGACTTGACATAGAGACCTACCAGCTGTTTTTACAGGCCGCGAACATCAGGGAGATAATCAGGGACTATGATTTTGTGATTGACGGCACCGACAATTTCCCCACTAAATTTTTGGTGAACGATGCCTGCGTCATGGAAAATATCCCCCTGTCCCATGGCGGTATCCTCCGTTTTGACGGCCAGACCATGACCATCGTACCAGGCCAGTCATCCTGCTATCGCTGCTCATTCCGTTCCCCGCCGCCGCCCGATGCCGTCCCCACCTGCTCACAGGCCGGGGTTCTAGGAGCCATTGCCGGTATGTTAGGCACCATCCAGGCGGCCGAGTCCCTCAAATTTATCACCGGAGCCGGCAACTTACTAACCAACACCCTGCTCACCTTTAATGCCAAGACCATGGCCTTCCGTAAGATAAATTTGAAAAAACAGGATGATTGCCCAGTCTGCGGCAAAGAGCCCACTATTACTGAATTAATTGACGCTGAGCAGACAACCTGTGATTTGAAATCGTAGATAAAAAAGGATGAGTAACTATGTTTCTGAATAAAGAGGTATTTGAGGCTATCATCGCCCACGCCCGCCAGGGGCTGCCCCATGAGGTTTGCGGCTACCTTGCCGGGCGGGAAGAGAAGATCACCAAGCATTATGAATTAACCAATCTGGACAAGGCGGCCGACCATTTCACCATGAGCCCCAAGGAACAATTCGCCGTTATCAAAGAGACACGCCAGCAAGGCCTAACCATAAAGGCCGTTTATCACAGCCATCCGGATACCCCGGCCCGCCCCTCGGCCGAGGATATCAAACTGGCCTACGATCCTGATATCAGTTATGTAATTATCTCGCTAACCGCGCCGGAAGCGACGGTTAAATCCTTTCGGATTCAGCAGGGTGAGGTTAGCAGCGAAGATATCAGCATAGTGCCTCAATAAATATCTATAATCAGGGAGGGAACGGGAATGACAAAGACAATGAAGGCCGCTGCCAAAAAGGATTGCCGGGGAGTAAGCTGCCCAATGAACATGGTTTACACCAAGGTCGGCCTCTCAAGACTAACGACGGGAGATATCCTTGAGGTATTGCTTGACGATGGCCCTCCCATCAACAACGTCCCCGGCTCGGTGCAAAGGGAGGGCCATGAAATACTTTCTAAACACCAGCTGGAAGATGGGAGCTGGCAGCTTATGATCCGCAAAGCTTAGGCCGATGGGAATAGACCCCCAGTTACAAAGCTGCGTTTCCTGCCCACGGCACTGCCGGGTAAACAGGTATAAAAAAATCGGCTTCTGCGGCCTGGGGGCAGAACTTCTCATCTCTTATATCGGCCTCCATCATGGTGAGGAGCCGCCCATCTCCGGCGTTAGGGGCTCCGGGGCCATATTCTTCAGCGGCTGTAATCTGCGCTGCGTTTTCTGCCAGAATTTTCAGATCAGCCAGACCTTTCACCGACGGACTCGACGGGTCGGCAGACAGGAGCTTATGAGCGAAATGCTCCGTCTCCAGGAAATAGGAGCCCATAATATAAACCTGGTTTCGCCCTCCCACATCCTGCCTCAACTCACTGCCGCCCTGCGCCTGGCAAAAAATAACGGACTGACCATTCCGGTGGTTTACAACAGCAATGGCTATGATTCGGTCACCGCCCTTAAGTGTATGCGAGGTCTGGTGGACATATATCTGCCGGACATAAAATATCTCGACAATGATCTGGGCCGCAGGTATTCCGGGATACCGGATTATGGTGATATAATCCCAGGGGTACTTGCCGAAATGCTTGCCCAGGTCGGAATGTTGCAGACTGATAAGAATGGCATTGCCCGCCGCGGACTTCTGGTTCGCCATCTGGTACTGCCGGGTCATTTGGCCAACAGCCGGGAATGTCTGCGCCTATTAAAAAATCTATCGCCCGACATTACGCTGAGTATCATGTCGCAATACACCCCCTGCCACTTTACCCATAAATTTCCAGAGATCAACCGCCCCTTAAACATCGCAGAATATGACGAGATAACTAATTACGCCCTTAACCTGGGCTTAGAGCATGCCTTTGTCCAGGAGATGAGCAGTCAGGGATGCTCCATGCCTGATTTCGACCGGCATCAGCCCTTTGCGGATATTATTGACCCTTAGCTGAAACTACATTTTGGGGCCTTACCATAACCCCCATGATTTGGAATAGATAATATAAAATACGAGAAGCAAATTACTTATGCCGTGAGCGACAATGCAGTTCCAGAGATCCCGCCGCCAATAGAGCAGGATATTAAGGAGAGCACCATAGACGGCCGCAGCCAGCCACTCAGGATGAGAAAGAGTAAAGAGCAGAGTTACCCAGAGGAAAGATCTCCAAGTGAAAATCCCGATTTTCTGCTCCTGCCAGTCCGGCGAGATAACCCACCTTAGCAGAAAGCTGCGCCAGAAAACCTCTTCCACCACCGGAACCAGCACGGCAAGCCCCAGGGTTCTGATTGCAATAAACGCCCATTGCCAGGCCGGATCAGCAATGGATTGAAAGGGGTCAAACGAAGCCCTTTTTCCAGGGGCAAGCCAAGCTGGCATTAGATGGAAAATGTATTGTTCCAGATGTAAGCGGCAGAGGAAAATCCAAAGCACTATCCCGCCAATACCAACGATAATTCCAGGGGCAATATGTCGATGCACTTTGATTATGCCCCGGCCGCGTAACAACAAAATCGTGGCCGCCCCCACCACAATAACGGTGCAAAAATACATGAGCGGATACAAATCAGGGAATTGAGCCGCAAACAGACTAAAAACGAGATAAAGGGTAAAGGGCAGGACAAAAGGCAGCATATTGATTTAGAATTTCCAAAGTGGACTGCTGCCCCAGGCCTTCCCCCTTTGTTTTAATTGATTAACGATGGTACAGAGCTTAGTATTGCGGGCAGGATAATTTTTACCAAGTTTTTCCGCATACCAAAGAGACTGGGGCAAATGCTTACCGTCGACCTCCGGGTAATCCAGGCCCAGTTCTGTTTGATCTTGTGTGGTCACGACTGCCTCGCTTGTGGTATTTGTTCAGTAATCATTTCCGGCAGAGACTTCTGCTTGCTCGCAACCGTTATGCCCTAATTAAATCCACATCATACCTTGCTATTAACTCATCTCTGGTTACCAGAGCTTAAGCCTTTCAACGACGGCTGGAGCAATAAGCAATCTATCAAAAAGATCCTTATGAATATCAGGCAGCTTCCCGGCAAGTTCCGCATGATCATACGCTATACACAAGGGAGTAAAACGATGCAAGCGGATTTCTTCCTGTAAATTGTCAGGAGTCTCAAGTTTTCCCAGACTTTTTTTGATGCTTATCTCCCAAACCGAGACAGAACTGACAAAAACCACGTTACTGGCCGTAACTATAGCCTTTCTCGCTGCGCCTGACAGGGTAGGATTATTTTTCAAAGCCCATATCAACACATGAGTATCAAGGAGAATATTTATGACCCATCCGGATAGAGAGAGGAGTTATAAAAAATAAAAACTCGCGGAAATTTCTTCATCAGGTTTGTCAAAATCAGGAGAAATTTTCACTTTCCCTTCCCAACTCCCTCCCAGTTGCCGTGGAGAAGTCAACAAAAGGATAAGGTGCCAGGCCCACATATTTGACACCCTTTTTCATCTTGACAGAGAAGATTTTTACCTTTATTAGTTAACATGTTAATTAATAAGGAGCCAACTAAATGAGCATCTGTGATTCCAATCCCCTGCCCCGCCTGATTTATCTAACCTCAATAGAATTGCAGGCCCATGCCGATGAGGTCTTGCGGCCCTACGAATTGACCCTGGAGCAGTTTCACCCCCTCAAGATTATCTTCCTTGAAGGTGGGGACGTGGGCCAAAGTTCCCTGTGCGGGCTGGCTTCTAAGACCCCGGCCAATATGACCCGTATCCTTGACCGGCTGGCAGCCAAGAATTTTATCGAACGGCGTCCCGCCCCCCTTGATCGACGGGCCTTCATCATCCATCTCACCCCGGGTGGCGAAAAACTGGTGAATGAGGTGGCCGAGCTTTTTGCCAGCTATCTCAACAAGATAGTTATGAATGGAATCAGTAGTGCGGATGAAGAATGCTGCCGCCGGGTATTAAAACAGATTAATGATAATTTAGGCCGGATTACTCCGGATGTCGTATAAAATAAGGAGAACGCCATGTTGAAGATATTTCATTTTCTTATCCCCCTGCTGGCTGTGCTTATTTTACCGACCGCAGCAGCCCTGGCCGGGCCCATGGGCCCGGGAAGACCGCCCACGGTAATAACGGCCAGAATTCGCCAGGCCGACGTGGTACCGACGGCCCAGTACGTGGGCCATGTGGAAGCCATACAGATCGTTGACCTCCGAGCCAGGGTAGAGGGCTTTCTGGAACAGATAATGTTCAAAGAGGGGAGTTTGGTCAAGGCCGGGGATACCCTGTTTATCATTGAACAATCGGCCTATAAGGCCAGGCTGGCGGCAGCAACCGCCAGAGAGGCCCAAGCCGAAGCCGAGCTTGACAGGGCCGTAGCCCATCTGAAACGACTGCGCCGGGCCCGCCCCGAATCCATCCCGGCCACCGCTCTGGATGACGCCGTGGCCGCCGAGCTTACGGCCAAAGCCGCTTTATCACT
>JAJSAA010000235.1 GCA_024274995.1 Deltaproteobacteria bacterium | reverse complement strand
TAATCAATATCTATGCCATTAAGAATGGTGAAAAGGTAGATATTCAGAATCAGTTGTATAATCCGGTGCCGGAACCGGCCACCATGCTGCTCTTTGGTACCGATTTGGTTGGCTTGGCCGGTTTGGGGCGGCGGCGCGGCAAAAAGTGTAAGTTATTTTCTCTGGAGCAAAGGGGATCTCTATAATTTATTAGCGATTAACCAAAACGCATAAAAGCATAGACGTCCCCTATTGTACCCTGTACCAGCCAAGAACATATTGGTCATGGATAGCCTGTATGAGTTCTTTGCTGATCAACTTGATTTTCCGTATTCAGTCATTTTTTATTCTCTGCGATTATTCGGTTTAATCCGTCGTTTTTGCTACGCCGTTATTCAGGGATTTCTCTACGATGGTGAAGAAATCTTTGTAAAAAGCTGGGTCCTTCACATTTCCTTCTTTGGTGACAACTGTTTGGTAATTGGTGCCGGTCGGTAATATTGGAAGTACCCATAGAAGATGCCACCAAGTGTGCCATTTTCGGTGTAGTACAGTCTGTTGACTAGCGGCCAGAGTTACGGAGCTTTTATTCTCCGTCAGAGCCTTGGATACATAGGCAGATACTTTTATATTGTAGGAAATATCCTTATCGGAACTATCTTGCATATTCCTTTCCGCTTTAATTATAGCAGTTGAACTGCCTGTATCATCAATAGTGAATCCTTGTTGAACTAAAGTCTGTTTGACTGCGCGTAAGGTTTGCTCTGTTGAAGCCTTAAAGGTCTGCTTGCTGCCCCGGACAGTTGTCTGCTCGGAGAATGCTTTCTGGTAACCGTTGTTGGCTGCACATCCGGAAAATATTATTGTAGCGGCAATTATAATTACAGGGAAAATTCGAACAAAAAATCTATGTGACATAAGAGCCTCCAATAATACTATCTATTGTTTGCCAAAATAAGTTGCGGGATAAAAAACTTGTTAGAACGACTACTTTATTTCAAAAAAATTATCAACCAGAAAACATCAACATCTTCATGTCAATCCCTTGCTCTGTTAACGCAGCCCAGGGCGATTAAAAAGATAACTGCGCCGAGGGCCGCTAACAGAATCAGGGAGTGGGGATTCACCGGTTTGCCCAGGGCCGCCTGGCGGATGGCCTTGGAGGCGTGGGTCAGGGGGAGGAGCTTCAGGATACTTTGCAGCCAGCCCGGCAGGCGGGCGATGGGAAAAAAGGTGCCGCCCAGAAAGGCCATGGGGGTGATTACGAAGTTGACCAACAGGCTCTGGTCGGCGTGGTTTTTCACCAGCATGGCCAGGGCCACGGCGAGGCTGGCGAATAGAAAGCTGTTGAGCAGGACGGGCAGCCAGAACATGGGGCCGTAAGCGAGGTGTACTCCAAAGAGCAGGCCCAGGCCCAGGATAATAATAATCCCCATGAGCGCCCTCGTCATCCCGGCCAGCACCTCGCCCGCCACATAGCTTACGTTGCTGATGGGGGCGGCCTGGAATTCATCAAAAATATGCCAGTAGAAACGGGCGACATTGATAT
>JAJSAA010000234.1 GCA_024274995.1 Deltaproteobacteria bacterium | reverse complement strand
ATCTAATAATATCAACAGGTTACGACGGACAAAAAATCACCATCAATGCAGAATAACAGGGATGTTTACAAAGACACCGCTTATGCTCATTCTCAACTAATTGTAGATAACTCTGTCAAAAAACCGTCAAACTTCAGTTACAGACCAAAGAGTTCTTATTATTGGTTCTATTAGACAGGAAGTATTATCAGGATACAGCGAAATTAAGAAATTTGAAAAGCTGAATGAAAAGTTAAAGTATTTCGAAAACACACCAATAATTGATATTGATTACATTCAGGCGGCAAAATTTTCAAATTTGTGCCGAGCAAAAGGAATTCAAGGATCGCATACAAATTTTTTAATTTGTTCAATAGCATATCGGCTCCAAGCGCAAATATTCACAACAGATAATGATTTTATTCACTATCAAAAACATGTGCCAGTACAATTATATGATCTCCCCTCCACAGGCTAAAATGAATAAGATTTGTTAGTAGCTGATCAAAACGCCTGAAATCATAGACGTCCCCATTATGATTTCATTTTAGCAGCCCGAAAGCCAAAAGACCCGCCTTGGGGAGAAGGCGGGTCTTTTGGCTTGGAAAGAAGATTAAGAGTTCGTTCTTGGATAATACTTAAAGCAAACTCCATGCCAGACAATGTTTTATTTTATAATTTACTTTTTTGTTCAACAATAATAGGATGTTAGTCATACCACCCCCGCTTAATCACCTTTTCTAACGATTCCACCGGGATGCCAGAAATGATCTTAACGGGCTACCCAATATTATCCGAGTAAAATCAATATGTTACCAGTACAAAAAATAATACCGCTCTTTTTAAGGACGCCAGCCGCCCCCATTCACAGCCGAATCACCGACAGTATCTTTTTTTAAACCCGGTCAGATGAAGGGTCAATAGGTATAATTTTTTGTACGCGGTAACAATTTCCCAGCAGATGGCCGGAGTGAGTACTCTGTTCAGCCCAGATCAGGGAAGGCCCGGTCAATCTCCTTATTCCACTCCGCCACTCGCTCTTTCTGCTCCAGTAGCAGGGACTCAACATCGCCGCTAATGGTTATTCCCTCAATGGTGTCGCCCTGGACGATACTATTCACCACCACCATATCATCCTCGTTAAGAACCTCTCCGAAGACGGTATGATGATCGTCAAGCCAGGGGGTGGCAACATGGGTAATGAAGAACTGGCTGCCGTTGGTACCGGGGCCAGCATTAGCCATAGAGAGAATACCCCCTTTGGTATGACGCAAAGAGGCATCAAACTCATCCTCAAAATTATAACCAGGGCCGCCGGTGCCAGTACCATGCGGACAACCGCCCTGCACCATAAAATCGGCAATTACCCGGTGAAATGCCAGACCGTCATAATAATTACGTTGAACCAGATTTATAAAATTGGCTGCCGTTAAAGGCGTTTTATCGGCAAAGATACATAAATTTATCTCTCCCTTATTGGTTTTGATGGTTATCTGCAGATCGTTTTCTTCCGCCATTTTGTCTCCTTATTTTCTTATATTTTTGTAACTGTTTAGGGCAATTTACAGTCAGACCTAAACAGTTACATATTTTTTATTAAGCGCCATAATTGGAGCATTAAACAAAAGGGGGCATACGGCAGACCCGCACACCCCCTGCAATTAATAAGTTATCCCTAATTAGTCCGCATCAGCCAGATACCACAGGGGCAGGTGTCGGCACAAAAGCCGCAGGCAATGCACTTAGCGGCATCCGAAATATATTCATAGCTATCGGCCTCCGGCAGCTCATGGCGGCTGATCGCACCCGTGGGGCAAATGGTCTCACAGAGATGACAATCACGGCATGAACCACAGCTCAGACAGCGGTCAGCCTCACCCTCCTGGTCAGCGCCGCAGGATGTCTCCGGGGCATAATGTTCCATGGTGAGGTTGCTGATAGCCACCACCTCCCGGGAAAATGGCTGCCATTCCCGGCCCTCCAGCTCGGCGACAATGGCCTCAGCGGCCGTTTTACCGGCCCCCAGGGCGCTGGTGGCCAATCCCGGCCGCTCCACATCACCCACGGCAAAGACTTTGGGGTCAGAGGTTCGGCCGGCCTTATCGCACTTAACCCAGCTGGCGCCGCCGACCTTAAGACACTCAATACTATCCGGCAGAAACCCCAGACGCGGTACGTCGCCGATGGAAATAATAACCGTCTGGGCCGGAATTAAATTACCTTCCTTGTCAATCAGGCCCTCCTCAGTAACCTCGCTGGTCATTACCGGCCATTTAAATTTGGCACCCAGGGCCTCGGCCGCCTCCTTCTCCTTACCAAAGGCCAGGGGCTGCTGAATATCCACCAGGGTCACCTGCTCCGCCCCAAGACGATAGGCCTCGCAGGCCACATCACAACCGACATTACCGGCTCCGATAATGACGACCTGGCGCCCCGGCTTAATAGGGTTGGCGCTCTTACCGGCCTTCAAAAAATCCAGGGCTGGAATCACCCGCTCATGACCGGGGAAGGGAATACGGCGCGGCTCGTGGGTACCCACCGCCACCACCACATAATCATATTCATCATAGAGGGCGGCAAACCTGGCCTTATCCATATCCGTGCCAAAATGCACCTCGACATTCTTCATGCTTTGGAAACGATCTATCTCTTTTTGCCAGGTGGCCATGGGTAGCCGTTCCCAGGGAATAACCTGAGCCAGCTTACCGCCTAATTGTTCATCCTTCTCAAATATATGGGCCTCCACCCCGGCCCTGGCCAATTGATAGGCAGTGTTGATTCCGGCCGGGCCGCCGCCGATAACGGCCACCCGCTTACCACTGGCCGGTTTCTCTGCCGGGGCTGGAGCACCAAGCAGAGCCCGGCCCAGAAGGGCCACGTCAATGGGCTTATCCACCGTCTGCCGGGAACAGTTTTCCATGCAGAGATTGGGGCAGATGGCCCCGCAGACCGAAGCCGGAAAGGGGGTATACTCCATGATTAACGTATAGGCCTCTTCACCCTTGCCTTCCCGCAGGAGACGCAGTCGGTCAATGGTGGGGATATGAACCGGGCAGTAATAGGCACAGGGGGCCGCCGACT
>JAJSAA010000233.1 GCA_024274995.1 Deltaproteobacteria bacterium | reverse complement strand
TTTTCATGTCTACTCTTCCCCGCTCTATAAACCGCAAAATCGGCCGGGCCATGCATGACTACAGCATGCTGGCCCATGGAGACCGGGTGTTAATCGCCGTCTCCGGCGGGGTTGACAGTCTGGTTTTAAGCTGGATTTTAGCTAACTGGCGCCGCAAGGCCCCCATTGACTATGAGCTCAAGGCAGTGCACATTGACATGGGTTTTGGCGGCCGGGAGGACTATAAAGCCGTCAGCGCCGAAATGGATCGCCTGAATATCCCCCTTCTAATAGAGCATTCCGACTTCGGAATTGAAAACCAGGACGACGATGTAACCTGTTACCGTTGCGCCCGACGGCGGCGCGGCCGCCTCTTTGAACTGGCCCGCGAGCATAATTGTCAAAGTCTGGCTCTGGGCCATCATATGGATGACATCATCGAGACCCTGTTCATCAATATGCTCTACAGCGGCAATATAAGCACCATGCGTCCCGGCCAGAAGCTGTTCAAGGGCCGCCTCACCCTTATCCGCCCCCTGGCCTATCTGAGCAAGAACGAGATCTGGAGGCTGGCCCGGCTGGCCGGTATAACGCCAGTGAAAAACCTCTGCCCGAGAGCCGATCATAACAAGCGGGATGAGGTACGCAATCTACTTAAAGCCCTTTACCAACGCGATCCATTATGCAAGGCTAATATCTTCGCATCCCTCCACAACGTCAAAACGGATTACCTGCTATGAAACCCATGCGGACAGCCTTGGACTGTCTGGTCTGTCTCTACCGCCAGGCCTTAAATACCGCCCGGTTAGCGACAAATTCTGAAGAGTTACAACGCCGGATTTTAACCGAAACAGCCGCCCTCCTGCCCCGCTTAGACCCCAGCCTTTCACCGCCTGAGAATTCCATCAGACTATACCGCCTCATCGCCAGGCTCTCTAACAATCCGGATCCCTACGCCGAACTGAAGAGAACGGGCAATGAGCACGCCCTGCGCCTGAGGGACAGAGTTCAAAAATTAATCAGCGCCGCCCATGATCCGCTCTACACCGCCATTCTCTTCGCCATTGCCGGTAACATCATTGACCATGGCGCCCTCCAGGACTTTGACTTAGATCAGACCATTAATGAATGCCTGAGCCAGACACCGGCAATCAATGATTACACCCAATTGCAAGAGGATTTAAAGGGGGCGGAGAATATTCTTTATCTCGGAGATAATTGTGGGGAACTTGTCTTTGACGGTCTTTTGATTGAGCTGCTGCCCGGCATGGTTACCCTGGCCCTGAAGGAAAAACCGATTATCAACGATGCCCTGCCCGCCGATGCCAGATTATGCGGCTTAAACAAAATATGCCGGGTAATCTCCAACGGCACGGACTGCCCCGGTACCCCGCTTAATCTCTGCAGCGAGGAGTTTAAAGCAGCCATGGCGAAGGCCGATCTGATTATCAGCAAGGGGCAGGGAAATTTTGAGACCCTAAGCCATATCAAAAGCGGGCCGCCGCTTTATTTTCTCCTGACCATCAAATGCCCCATTGTCGCCCAACGGGCCAGAGAAGCGGCAGGTGTCGCCGCCGAAATAGTTAGCGGCGACACCCTGCTTATGAGAGCCAGATTTTAGGTTTTCGTGTTCATGCTCATGTTCAGCACCAGTTCAAAGCGAATAGATAGTTACTACTCACGAATTATTAATTAACCGCGCCATATCCTTGGCGGCATAGGTCAGAATAATATCCGCCCCGGCCCGGTGAATAGAGAGCAGGGTCTCCATCATCACTTTATCCCCGTCTATCCAGCCATTGGCGGCTGCCGCCTTAATCATGGCGTATTCACCGCTAACCTGATAGGCGGCAATGGGATGATCAAACTCATCACGCATCTTGGAAATAATATCGAGGTATGAGAGAGCCGGTTTAACCATGATAATATCGGCACCCTCTTCCACATCAAGAGAGGCCTCCCGGAAGGCCTCCCGAACATTGGCAGGATCCATCTGATAGCCCCGCCGATCCCCGAATTGCGGGGCGCCGTCCGCCGCCTCCCGAAAGGGGCCGTAAAATGCGGAGGCATATTTAACCGCGTATGACATGATTGGTATATTGGTATAATTATTTTCATCCAGCGTGGCCCTGATCTCCGCCACCCGGCCGTCCATCATATCCGAAGGAGCTACCATATCCGCCCCAGCCCTGGCGTGAGAAAGAGCCGTCTTGGCCAGAATCTCCAGGGTGGCGTCGTTATCCACCTCACCATTAACGATTACGCCGCAGTGGCCATGATCGGTATATTCACAGAGACAGACATCGGTAACCACCATGAGCTCAGGGGCAGCGTTTTTCAGCTCCCGTACCGCCTGCTGGACGATACCGCCCTTGATATGGGCTCCAGTGCCGGTGGCATCCTTGCTGGCTGGCAGTCCAAAGAGAATAACACTACGCACTCCGACGGCAAGGCAGTCCCTGGCCTCGGCAGCCAGTTTATCCACCGACAGCCGAAAAACACCGGGCATGGAACTGATCTCTTCCTTAATATTCTTGCCGGTCTGCACAAAGATGGGAAGAATAAATTGCGAGGGAGAAAGCCTGGTCTCCCGCACCATGGCCCGAAAATTTTCATTTTGTCTTAACCGGCGGGGCCGGTAATCAGGGAATATCATTATATGCCTCCTGTTTATTATTTTAGTGATTCATCAGACGTAAGCGCTCCATGAACACCCTGAAACGCTTACATTTCAAGATGTTATAAAGTCAAGAGTGTAGTTTGTTGAGCGCTTACCAACAGACTTTACCCAAGCGGCCAGCTTATAATTTCATTTGCTTTTCAACAAGTTCATTTATAAACTTCTCCGGATCTCGCAAGGCGGCACTGGTAATGGCGATTTCGTGTTCATGCCCCTCATGCTCCAACAGACTCAGGCCGTATTCCATGGCCTTGAGTAATTTAGCGCAGATAATATCCAGGCCTTCAGGGCTTTTAGGTTCCTGGTCCAAGCAATAATCAACCGCCTCGGTGGTGAACCTGACCCGGCTGCCGCATTGTTTAAATATCTTTTCCTGCCAGCTGGACAGATGCCCAACCAGGCTGGCAAAATCTTCACATGCCTCGTTAGGGCTGATATTCTCGGCAAAGGCGTAGGAGGCGAGCAGCAAAATTCGAGCCTTAGTCGGCCGCACCTCGTTATCCCGCAGCCAGGCGCTTTTTTTAGCCCGGAAAAATTTAGCCAGCCGGGCGGTCTGCTTCTTTCTGGCCTGTTCAAAATGACGACGGTGAAATTCACGCCGCTTACTGCTTTTAAGCAGATGCTGGAGTTCTTTCTCCGGATCAGCCACCATACGGGCCGTCACCGTGAGAAATTTAATATTGGTGGAGGGCAGCTTCTTCTCAAAGGGCAGAAGGGTGTTTTCCACTACACTGACCAGGGCCCGAGCCCCGGTTTTCTGCCGGGCCGCCAGACTGGCTATAGCGGACAATGCTTCATCCTCAAAGGCCAGTTTAATACCGTAGACCATAAAGTCCTGCCGCTTGGCAAGCAGTAGCGAGCTGTTAACATTTTTCAGGATGGCGCTAAGATCCCCCACAGTCAGAGGCTCCAGCACCGCGGTAATGGGCAGACGGCCGATGAACTCATTTTCAAAACCGAACTCCACCAGATCCTCAGCCCGCGTCTGGGCCAGAGACTCGCAATTAGCCTTAACGCTGGTCAACTGACCGGCAAAGCCCATGGTCTTTTTATGCCGCCGCCGGTGGACAATCTCCTCCAGACCATCAAAGGCACCACTCATGATAAAGAGAATATTTTTGGTATTAACCAGCTTTTTCTTGCGCTTCCCCGTAACCCTGAAATGTTCCATGGCCTCCAGCTGAGAGACCATATCGTGAGGCACCTTCAAATCGACCTCAGTCTCCTCCATGGGCTTTAACAAGGCGCGCTGCACCCCGCTGCGGGAGACATCCAAGCCGCTGCGCCCCGGATGATGGGCGATTTTATCAATCTCATCCACGTAGATAATCCCGTACTGAGCCCGGCGGATATCATCATCCGCGGCCCGTACCAGATCACGCACCAGATCCTCCACGTCACCGCCCACATAACCGGTCTCACTAAACTTGGTGGCATCGCCCTTGACAAAGGGCACTCCAAGAAGATCAGCTATCAGCTTGACCATAAAGGTCTTCCCGGCCCCGGTGGGGCCGATGAGGAGAATATTATTCTTTACCCGACCGCTGGCTTGACTGAGGGAACGGTTTTTCTCCTCCAAAAACCTTATCCGGTTGAAATGAGTACATATTTTGGTGGCTAAGACGGCCTTGGCCCAGTCCTGCTTAATGACATATTCATCAAGATAGGCCACCAGTTCCTCAGGCTTTAAATCGAAATTAAAACCTGCCGCACCGTTTTTCACCTGCTGCCCTTCGGCCTCTCCATCAATTTGGGGGAACATCCCGGCTGAAACAATTTTAATCCTATCACCATATTTATGGGACAGATAATCGCCGATTTCCTTCTCCAAGGCCTTTTGATCCGGCAGATTAGTCTGATTTTTATCGCTCATATTATATTCTTCCTTCCGACTGCGGGATTTTAAATTCCACGCCCGCCAGCCTGCTTTAATTTTTTATGCAGATTACTTCGTTCCATTCCCAACTGCTCGGCAGTTCGGGAGATATTACCATCGTTGGCCGTTAGACGAGTCCGTAAAAAATCTTGTTCAAAACACCTTTTGGCCTCTTTAAAACTCAATCCACTATAAGCATCACCCTCCTGGCCGCAAGCCGCGGCCGTATTTTTTCTGCCGCTCTCACTAAGCCCGAGGAGCTGAGCCGCCATATCCTCCGTCACTTCTTCCTCAACGGTCATAATCAGTACCCGTTCGATAAAATTGCGGAGTTCACGGACATTACCCGGCCATAAATGCCGGGCCATCATGGTCAGGGCTGCCGCCGTAAAACGCTTGGCCCCCACCCCCTTACCAGAAAACTCCCGGACAAAGGCCGCCACCAGCTCCGGTAAATCCCCGAGGCGCTCACGCAGGGGCGGCACTACCAACGGTACCACATTCAAACGCCAATAGAGGTCTTCCCGAAAATTACCAGCCGCGATCTCAGCCGTCAAATCCTTATTCGTGGCAGCCAGAACCCGGACATCAACGGCAATGGTCTTGGAACCACCCACCCGCTCGAATTTCTGCTCCTGCAGAATCCGTAAAATTTTGGCCTGAGTTTTGAGGCTCATATCGGCAATCTCATCCAAAAAGAGGGTACTGCCGTCAGCGAGATCAAATTTACCGCGTTTGCTGGTATTGGCTCCGGTAAAAGAGCCCTTTTCATGGCCGAAAAGCTCGCTTTCAATAAGCTCTTCGGGAATAGCGGCACAATTAATCTCGGTCATGGGACGGCCGCCGCGGGCCGAAAGACGGTGAATTGACTGCGCCACCAACTCCTTGCCCGTGCCATGCTCCCCGGTAATCAGCACCCAGGCATCAGTGGGAGCCACCCGGGAGATACTGTCCTTCAGCTGGCGGATAGGTTCTGAACTTCCGGTCAATTCCGATTTTTTATCCGCCTTCTGCCGTAAAATAAGATTGTCCTTTTCCACCTGCGACAGATGCAGAGCATTCTTCATGGACAAGACTATCTTATCGTAACTCGGTGGTTTTTCAATGAAGTCATAGGCCCCGGCTCTGGTGGCCTGAACAGCGGTATCAATATTACCGTGCCCGGAGATCATAATTACCGGCAGGTGGGGATAGCTCTCCTTGACCTTGGCCAGGGTCTCAAGACCGTCAAGCCCCGGCATCCAGACATCCATCAGTACCAGATCGACATGCTCGGCGCTGATAATTTCCAAAGCCCGCTCCCCGCAGTCGGCCGCCAAAGGGGTGTATACCTCATCGAGCATGATGCCGGAGAGAGACTCAACTATACTGACCTCATCATCAACAATTAAAATTTTCATATCTAATCTCTATTGTCCATAATTATTTTTATGTAACTGTTTAGGGCAATTTACAGTCACACCTAAATAGTTACATTTTTATCATGGTAAGTTTTCTCGTTCCCACGCTCCCGCGTGGGAACGTACAAGTCAGGGATAGAATATTTTTACCGAAAAATGCGAAAAAGCTCCATCCCCTGCCGCCTATTGTTGTACCCCAAAACGTACTCATCCGCCATCGATGCTGTACCAACCGCCGCCCAACATGGGTAATTCAATGATAAAACGCGCCCCGTGCGGCTGATTATCCTTAACCCGCAGATAGCCGTCATGATCGGCAATAACCGTGCTGGCGATGGCCAGCCCCAGACCGGTACCTGTCTTCTTGGTGGAAAAATAGGGCTCGAATAATTTTAGTTTATCGGCATCATTGATGGACGGGCCGTTATCGCTGACCTCAATAAATACCAGCCGGCCTCCCTCATCCTGGCGGATTAGCACCTCGATCCGACCTCCCTCCATCCCCTCCAGGGCGGCAACGGCGTTATCAAGCAGATTTACCAGTACCCGGCGCATCTGCTCCGGGTCAAAAGCGAAGCGCTGCACCTTAGCGGCAATGAGGTTGAAGTTGATCTCAAGATGAGCCACCTCATAGAGAACCAGGACATCACGGGCCAGAGCCACCACATCATTTAAGGCCTTCTTCACCGCCGGCATCCGAGCAAAGTTGGAGAATTCACTAACCAAATGCTTCAATTCATCCACCTGCTTGATAATCGTCCTGGTACACTGATCAAAGACCTCTGCGTCATCGCCGAGACGTTCCATATAGCGTTTACGCAGACGCTGGGCCGACAGCTGAATGGGGGTTAAGGGATTCTTTACCTCGTGAGCTATGCGCCTCGCCACCTCCCGCCAAGCGGCCATGCGTTGAATTTTCTCCAGTTCGGTTAAGTTATCAAAAACAATAACTACGCCGAGGGGCCGCCCCTCATCGTCCTCTAAGCGGGTAAAATTAACCAGCAGAGAAAGGGCCTCATTATTGACCGTAATCCTTAAAGGCCGCTGTATGGTAGACTTACCGGACTGCGACAGCTCCACAAAAAAATTCTCGAGGATGGAAAGATGGCTGAGGCGCAGAATCGTTTTATAATGCTTGTTTAAAACCTCACGATGGCTAATTTTCAGCAGCTCCTCGGCGAAATGATTAATCATATTTATCCGGCCGTCAGAGTCTAAAGAGATGACCCCGGCGGTGACATTTTGCAGGATTATCTCGGTATAGC
>JAJSAA010000232.1 GCA_024274995.1 Deltaproteobacteria bacterium | reverse complement strand
TGGAATCCACTGTAATACCGTTAAGGTGATAAAATGTGGTGCTTCTGGGACAGTTATTTTGTAGCGGCTTCTACCCATCATTTAGCTCTCCGTGTACGTTCCCACGCGGGAGCGTGGGAACGAGAAAACCTCATACCGTTAGCACTCCATGAACAGTTCTTTTTGTAACTATTTAGGTGTGACTGTAAATTGCCCTAAACAGTTACTTCTTTTTTAAGCCATATCCGGCATAGCCTGGAGCACAAAAACCTTTAATTTTTTCAGAAGTTGCTGCTCTAATTGTCGTATCCGTTCCCGGGATAACTTGAATTTCTGGGCAATTTCCTGGAGAGTGGCAGGCTCATCATTGAGCAGTCTGCTTTTAAGAATACAGCGCTCCCGGTCGTTAAGGCTGGCATCGGCGGCGGATAAAGCCTCTCGTACCCTGAGTTGGACTTCCTGGCGGGCGGTGATTTCTTCGGGGGCCGCATTTTCGGCGGCGATAATGCCCTGGAGGGTGTATTTACTGTCCTGCGATATGGGGGCATCCAAGGATTGATCGCTGAAGTTTATTCGTTTACCGGCATCTTCGATCTCGCAGGGCTTAACCTTCAGGCGTTTAGCAAGAAGTTCATTGTCGACCCTGATCCCTTGCATCTCCAAAGATTTTCGTTCTTTATTGAGGTTGAAGAAGAGCTTGCGCATGGCCTGGGTGGTGCAGATTTTCACCAGTCGCCAATTATCAACGATAAATTTCAGGATGTGAGCTTTGATCCAGTAGGAGGCGTAGTAGGAGAATTTAATTCCTCGGTAGGGATCAAACTTTTTGACGGCTCGTACCAGACCGATATTGCCTTCCTGGACCAGATCAATAAAATTATTGGCCCAGTATTTTTGATAACCTAGGGCGATTTTGACTACCAGGCGTAAATTGGCCAGGATTAACTCACGGCCAGCCTCTTCATCGCCGTTTTGCTGATAACGGATGGCCAACTGCTCGGACTCATCTCGGCTCAAGACCTTGTAAGAACCAATCTCCCGGAGATATTGCACCAACTCCGGGCTATAGAAGGTGGAAACTTGCTGGGCGGTGGAGGTTAGCGGGTAATGGGCCGGAAGTTTATCAGTACTCATCGCATTGCTTAACATGGCTTCTCCTTTTCATTTATAGTAACTGTTCAGCTTACAGCTTGGCTGCGCACTTGGGCAGTTACAGTCTCTCGGTTATTGCTATTTTTAATATGCATCTGCCGTGCCATGCAGGGTGTATTTTTTTTAAGCAGTAAAACCAATGACTTATCGTGATTAGTCTCAAGGTCGTTCAGTGGTCTGTGCCTGGGGTATTATGCCCCAGCGGGGCGACATGCCACGTTATAGGGTACCACGTTTTAATTAGCGGAAACGCTTGACAAACATCTCTTTAGTGAGCAATTAATAATTCTCAAGGGGTATGGACTTTATAAAAGGGATGCCGCTTCAGGTCTGCTTGATGATATTGGGCAGATTACCAATGAACTAAAAAGGAGAAATGTCATGGAGCGAATAATAAAGAGAAAAGGAGCAGTTACGCTTGCTGTCCTGGGCCTGCTGCTTTGGGCGTTTATGATCTCTACAGCCTCAGCTGACAAAGGAATTGAAAGTTTGCGCAGTACCGGTGAGGCCTTTGCCTCGGTGGCTAAACGGGTCTCGCCGGCGGTAGTTTTTATCAAGGTTAAAAAGGAGGTAACGAGAAGCCGGGGTAATCAGTATATGATGCCCTTTAACAATGATCTCTTCAGGCGTTTTTTTGGCACCCCCTTTCCCCATCAGCGGCGGCAGATGCCGGTTCGCAAACATCCCTATATCATGGCTCAGGGTTCAGGATTTATTATTGATCCGTCGGGTTATATTGTGACTAATAATCATGTGGTGGAGGGGGCTGATAAGATTACCGTGAGATTACAGGATAAACGGGAATTCGTGGCCAAGGTTATTGGGGCTGATAAGCGCTCTGATGTGGCTTTGCTCAAGATTAATGCCAAAAATCTGGCCACCCTGCCCATGGGCAACTCTGATAAGCTGGAGGTGGGCGAATGGGTCATCGCGGTGGGTAATCCATTTGGCTTGTCGCATACCATTACTGCTGGTATTGTCAGCGCCAAGGGCCGAAATTCAGTGGGCATTAATGATTATGAAGATTTTATTCAGACTGATGCCGCTATTAATCCGGGGAACTCAGGCGGCCCGCTGGTCAATCTTGATGGTCAGGCTGTGGGCATGAATACGGCTATTTTCAGTAAGAGCGGCGGTTATATGGGTATAGGTTTTGCTATCCCCATCAATATGGTCAGATCAATTGAGCAGCAATTGAAGAGTAAGGGCAAGGTGAGCCGCGGTTATCTTGGGGTGATGATTCAACAGATGACGCCGGAATTGGCCAAGAGCTTTGGCCTTGATATGGACAACGGGGTTTTGATAGCTCAGGTTTCTGAAGGCTCTGCCGCTGATAAGGCGGGAATAAAGCGTGGTGATGTGGTGGTGGGCTTTGCCGGGAAAGAGGTGCGTGATGTGGGCTCTTTCCGTAACCGGGTAGCCATGGTGCCCCCAAATACCAGTACCGATATTACGGTGGTTAGAAATGGCAAACGGGTGAAACTCGCCATTACTACCGGCCGTCTGCCCGATGGCGAGATAAATTCCTTCGCCTCGGGCCTGACCCTTAATAAGCTGGGTTTCGCGGTACAGAATATTGATCCCAAAATGGCTCGCAAGTATGGTCTTGCCAATGGCCGGGGGGTTATGGTAACCGAGGTACAGTCTGGCTCTGTGGCGGCCATGGCCGGTATTAAACCGGGTACTCTTATTCTGGAGGTTAACCGCCGGAAGGTGGATAATGTCCGCCAGATGCAGAAGTTGATCAGTAACGGCAGTAATTCCGTATTATTGCTTGTCAGTGATCAACGGGGCAGCCGTTATGTGGTTTTGAAGATTGATTGATTCTGCGGAACTGTTCAACTGCACCCCGTCTCGTAGTTTGCCTGTGTTTTTCTGAACGGCTATGAGCTGGGGGTAATTTGTAGCCCTGTGGTTACGCTAAATTTTTATAATGGAGGAGATGGGAAAATGACTGATTTGCCGGGTGCTATTCTACAGCGCGACAAGGAAACCTATGCCATTGTACCACGGACGCCAGCGGGGATTATCAGCCCAGAAGTTTTGGAGAAGGTGGCTCGAACCGCCAGAAAATTCAAGGTGCCGATCATAAAGATCACCTCTGGCCAGCGCCTCGCCATGGTGGGTTTGCGGCCGGAGGACGTTAATCCGGCCTGGGACGAACTGGGCATGGATGTTGGCCGGGCCACGGAACTTTGCCTGCATTATGCTCAGGCCTGTCCCGGTAACAGCGTCTGTAAATTCGGGGTGGGTGATTCTCTGGGATTAGCCATGGAGCTTGAGGGGATGTTCAGCGGTCAGGAGATGCGCGCCAAGGTTAAGATTGGCGTATCCGGCTGTCCAATGTGCTGCGCCGAGAGCTATATGAGGGACGTGGGGGCCTTTGCCAAGAAAAAGGGCTGGACTCTCATTGTCGGCGGCAACGCCGGCGGCAGGCCCAGAATTGGTGATGTTCTGGCGGCGGATCTTACCCCGCCGGAGTTGGTGCGCTTGGCCAGGAGATTCCTGGAATTTTATAATGACCAGGCCCGCAAGAAGGAGCGTACCTGTCGTTTTGTTGAACGAGTGGGGATAGAGGCGGTGCAGGCGGCAGTTCTCGGGGAGTCAGCCGGAGCTTAAAAAGTTAAGCAGTATTTTGTAGGCCTCCCGTAATTGGTCAAGTTCAATATATTCATTGCGTTGATGGGCCTGGGCGATATCACCCGGCCCCCAGACGATGCAGGGCCCGAGGTGGCTCAGCTGGGCGCAGTCCGTGGCATATGAGGCGGTGGCCGGAGGCAGATCATGGCCCTTAAGCGCCATTACATCCTGCAGGCGTTTAATGTGCTGATTATGCAGATCGGTCTTGATCGCTCTGGCCTGAAAGATATCCTCCACCTGGGCTCGGTTGGCGCATATTGCCCTGATTCTCAAGGCGATCTCTGCCGGATCATGGTTGGGCAGCAGGCGGACATCCACCGAAATTTCACAATGATCCGGGATGATGTTTATTGATGAGCCGCCCTTGATTCTGGTAATAGCCAGCGAGGCGCGGCCCAATTCCCTGTCTCGGTGCCGTCTTAATTGAAACTCCAGCGCCTGGAGGCCGGTCATGATATCGTATATGGCGATAATGGCGTTTTGCCCCCGTTCCGGCTGCGATGAGTGGCAGGCCTTGCCGGTGCAGATTATCCGGCAACGATAGACGCCTTTATGGGCGTGGATGATGCGGAGAGCGGTAGGCTCCAGGGTCAGGCAGAGATCAAACTCCGGGTTTCTGAGGGCCAGGGCTCTGGAACCGGCCATGGTGCATTCCTCGTCCACCGTGGCCGCAAAAGTGGTATCAAAGCCTCTTTTCTCCGCCTGCAGATTAATGAGGGCGGCAAAGGCCGCAGCCAGCGGCCCCTTGTCATCGCAGGAACCCCGCCCCAGCAGGCGGCCTTTTTTTATCTCACCGCTGAATGGGGCGCTCATCTCTCTGGCGCTCACCGTATCCATATGAGCCATGATCAGCAATTTAGGCCGACCGGGGGCCGGGAACCGGGCAATGAGATTGCGGCGGCCGGGCAGGGCTTCAAAGAGTTCATGCTCCACGTCTGCCTGGCGGCAGAGGGAGCTTAGATGAGCGGCAAGGAGTTTTTCGACTGACTCCTGTCTCGTGGTCAGAGGGGTTGAAGATTCACTGGGAATCTTTACGAGTTGGCTGGTTAGTTCTACTGGGTCGATGGTTATTGTCATGATAGTCTTGTTGATTGTCTTATTGCTATCCGCCGTCTTTTGCTTTTGGCCTGTAGGGGCAATTCCTTGTGGTTGCCCTCTCTTTTAAAATGACAAAGAGAATTGTTAATGATAGAACTGAATTATTCTGCCACCGATGGCACCTCACCCGCCTGTATTCTGATTGCTGATGATGATTATATCAATCGTGAACTTCTTGCCAATCTGTTTTTAGACAAAAAATATCATATTATTCAAGCCGCCGATGGCCCCGAGACCGTCAGGTTAGTCCGCGACCAGCGGCCGGATCTGGTACTTCTTGATATAATGATGCCGGGGATGGACGGTTATGAGGTCTGCGCCCTCTTGCGTCGTGAATTCTCCGATATTCCCATAATCCTCCAGAGCTCTTTGCTATCCAGCGAGGCGGAAATTAAAGGACTTGTCGCCGGCGCGGCTGGTTTTATCTCTAAACCTTTTGATTCGCGGCTGATTCTGGCCCGGGTTGAAATCCAGCTTGAGATTAAAAAAGACCGTGACCTGTCACGTCGGCAAAGTGATAAATTGGCACGGGCTAACCGCAAACTGGAGCATGAACGGGCGGAACGCCGCCATGCTGAGGAAGAGTTATGGGCCGCCAGGCGGAAGATTGCCGCTGCTAATCAAGTTAAAGACGGGATGATTAAAGACCTCTTTGCCGCCATGTGCGAGCTGCTTTCCAACCGTGATTTTTATACCTTTGAACATGGAATGCGGGTTTCAAGTCTGTCCCGGCGGATGGGGGAGTCGCTGGAGCTTGATATGCGGCAGCTTGATGCCCTGGAATTAGGCGGCATGATTCATGATATCAGCAAGGTGGCTATTCCCGATGATGTCCTTTTAAAACCTGGTACTTTTGATAATCAGGATCGAGAAATAATGCGTCTGCATCCGGCCATGGGAGCTAAAATATTTTCCCGCCGTCAATGTGATCCCATGATTACTGATATTATTTATCAGCACCATGAACGGCTTGATGGCAGCGGCTACCCCCAGGGTTTGCGGGGGGATAATATAGGCCTGCTGCCCCGGATAGTGATGGTGGCTGATACCTATGAGGCAATTGTCGCCCGGCGGCCCTATAAAAAGCCGCAAAAACGGCAGGAGGCCCTGCAGCTTTTACGCTGTGAGGTCTCGCAGGGGCGCCTTGACTCGGAAATGGTGGAGATTCTGGCCCAGGTGACGGAAAATTGGAATCCGCTGTCGGCCAGCCATTTTGTCTCCGATAAGAATACCAGGGCCCTGGAGTCCTTTCGCCGCAAGACCTATTTCAAGGAACCCTTAAGCGATTTCTATAATTACCGCTACCTGTTTTTTCTTAGCAGTTCCGGCTTGTTAGATATCCCAGATCAGGGCTATACTCTGTGTAAGATATCTTGCTGTAATCTTGATGAGATTAATGAAGATGAGGGTTATCTGAAAACTGATCAGATATTGGATGACACCGGCTCCAAACTGCATGATGTGTTGGAGGATGCCGCTGATTGCACTGAGATCAGCGGCATAAACATCCTCTTTCGGAAGGGGGTTACCTATCTTGTTTATTCAAACTGCCCGTCTTCGGCGCTCAAAATATTACTGGTTAGGCTTGAGCATGTGTTGCTGGAGTTAAAGAGGGAGTGGCGTTTGCAGGCCTCTCTGCGCCAGAGACATTTTGGCGCAGATTATTCCATGGAAAAAGCCCTCTATGAATTACTGGCTGATTCCAGGCGGATTGATTAGTTACTTTTTATCCTGCAAACGCACAGGAGCGGAGCGTTTTATATGGAATCGGCGGGCCAGAGGAGTTTGGCGGCTATCCAACCAGTGGTGCCATCATCATGCTTTACCTTGATCCAGCCATTTTCCTTGCTTAGCGGGGTAAAGACCACGCCGTATTTTACGGTGGCCGTTAACTCATAATTGGTGCCGGGGCCGATTCGGA
>JAJSAA010000231.1 GCA_024274995.1 Deltaproteobacteria bacterium | reverse complement strand
CGTTAACAACTATTGCTATGACCTTTATTTTCGCCTCCAGCCGACAACGGCAGTTAATAAACGTATAGTCCTGATTACGGTTGACGAAGCAAGCCTGAAGAAATTAGGCCGCTGGCCAATTTCACGGCAATATTATGCTGAGCTCCTCCAGCGTCTTAAGCTGGCTGATGTGGTGGGCTTTGATATTTTTTTCGATGAGCCCAGTAAGGATGACGCACTGTTTCGGGCCGCTATCCGCCGCCAGGGCCGTGTAGTTCTTGCCGCCCATGTCAATCGTTATCTACAGGTCAAACTCCCCGTTTTTTACCGTGATGCCGCAGGTATTGGCCATGCTCATGTTAATCTCGATGTGGATGGCGAGGCGCGTTATGTCTTTAATAAAATCGCCATGGGTAATAGCGAATTACCATCATTGGCCAAGGCCATGGCTGATTTTGGCCGCTGGACGGACTATTCTTCTCAAGCAGCGGCAGCCAAGGACTATCTTAGTCAGTCCGAGCGGATGGGGATTAATTATTATGGTGATGTCTTCCAACGACTGGGGCTGGATGATGTGCTTGACGGCGATCATTTCCCGCCGGCCTTTTTCAGTCATAAACTGGTGCTGGTCGGGGTAACGGCACCCGGTCTGGAAGAAAGATTTTCGACCCCGGTATCTGCCGCCGGAGGCGGTATGCCGGGGGTTGTTATTCAGGCAACTATATTGAATAACATCCTGAATCACAGCGGAATGATCCGAGTACCACAGTGGCAGACGCTGAGTATTTTCATGGTATTTTATATCGTGACTCTATGGGGCGCGTTTTTCTTCCGGCGGCAGGGACTGGCTTTCTTCGTAACCCTGGCTTTTCTGGTACTCCTGTTCTCATTTATCGCTCATCGTTGGTTCTATTTGTGGATAGGGCCCGCTCCCTTTCTTTTATCATGCCTGACCGGATTTATCTGTATCTGGGTACTGCGGCTGGAACTTGTAAGCCGGCAGTTGTCTCTCGCTAATCGGGAATGGCAGGATTCTTTTGACAGTATGACTGATGCCGTTTTTATTTATGGCCCGGCGGGCATTCTGGTAAAGGAAAACAGTGCGGCCAAGTCTTTTCGACATGGTATTGTGGCGGATGTTCTGGCCGAACGCAGCCGCTTGCTGCTTGGCGGAGCCGAGGTGAAGGATAAGGTCAGGGCGGTCGATCCGGAGCTTAACAAGCATCTCGAAATCAGATCCTGGCTCCGTCTCGATGAAAACCAGCGTCTGCTTGGGGTTATGCATGTGGTTGCCGATGTAACCGAAAAAAAGCTTATGGAGATTAAAGAGGCGGCTCTCCAGGCTCAATTGGTTACGGCCCAGCGTATGGAGGCTATCGCCAGTCTTGCCGGAGGGGTAGCCCACGACTTTAATAATGTCTTGAGTGCTATTCTCGGCTATGGTGAGTTGCTGGCCCTGGAGCTGTCTGAGCAGCCGGATCTGTATGACAAGGTTCGCATTATTCTTGAAGCGGGAGAGCGGGAGAGCGGGGCGCAACCCTGGCCCGCCAGCTTCTTCTTTTCAGCCGCAAGAAACAAACCACAAAGCAGGCGACTGATCTTGGTATCCTTGCCGAGAATATGGTGAAAATGCTGACCAGAATGCTGGGTAATAATATCAAGATTGCTTTGAAACTTAATCCTGGGAAAGGCCCGATATTTGCTGATCCCGGCCAGATAGAACAGGTGGTGATGAATCTGGTGGTAAACGCCAGAGATTCCATGCCTGAGGGCGGCGTATTGTCCATTGTTGTCGATGAGTATGCGGCCCTGGGAAATGAGGTGGTGAACAGCGGTATGCTGCGGGCCGGCAGGTATATTCGGATGACTGTGAGTGATACCGGTGAGGGAATAGCGCCTGAGCAACTTGGGCATATCTTTGAACCCTTTTATTCAACTAAGGAGGAGGGGAAGGGAACCGGCCTGGGGCTGGCAACAGTCATGCGGATTATTGAGCAGCATCAGGGCGGTATCTCGTTACGGAAAATGGCTGCCGGGGAAGGAGTTCTTTATGCAGAAGCCCATAACCTCGGCCATCCTTGCTGCTAAGATCAGGTCCATTCTTGATGATTCGTAACTTCAGCCATATCCGACCCAGGAGGCAGTCTGTTGTGTCTTCTGGATAATTTGAGAATTTGAGAATTTGAGAATTGTAAAGCAGGCTCTGTTCCGCTCGCCGCAATTAATGGGCGATAACAAAGGCACCTGGGAAGCGGCCCGTTAGGCGTCTTTCCAGGCGTCGGGCTGTTTTGAGCTGGCGGCCGGCTCGTACCTGAACCCGGTAGAGTCTTTTGCCGTGTCTGTCTAAGCGGCTTATGGTTTTATATCCCTGGCTTAACAGACTGTTTTGTAGGCGTTTGGCGTTATTACGGTTGGCAAAGGCCCCTACCTGGACGAAAAAATTACCTCTATTGAAGTTTTTATAGGGCAGGAACCGTCTGCTATCTCTCCGGCTGCTGTGAATGGCGGCGGTCTCGCCCAGGGCGGTTATTTTGACATGGGCGGTGCCCTTATGCAGCATGCCAAGTTTCATGGCTCCCGCCTTGGTAAGATCAATAATGCGGCCGCGGACAAAGGGGCCGCGGTCATTGATCCTGACAATGGTATGACGGCCGTTGTCGAGATTTGTCACCAACAGGTAGGTATTCATGGGCAGGGTTTTGTGGGCCGCAGTTTCTTTATACATATTATAGGTTTCGCCGTTGGAGGTCTTGCGGCCGTGAAATTTGGGGCCGTACCAGGAGGCGATGCCGGTTTCACTGTAACCATAGGCCGAGGGAATGGGATAATAGGTTCTGCCATGCACCCGGTAGGGCCTCTGAGTGCCGGGTACTCTGGCCCTGGGCGGCAGCTGCTTGGCGGGGTAGGTAAAACGAGGCGGCAGCCTTGAATAGGGGACATGGTTGGCGGCGCAACCGCTTAATAAAAAGATAAGCAGGACGGCGGCTGTTTTAATAAATTTCATGGTTAGTATCAGTTGACTTTCAATCTCTGGCGGAAAAAGGCCCCGGCCCGGCCGGTGGTATGCGGAGTATAAGGCCGCGTGGCGGAATAGGCGTCGGTGGGTTTTACGGCATCCAGGATAACCTTACCGTCTTTGTTCACGTATGACAGGCTCAGGTCAAGAATGGTGCGGCAGACCTGGAGGATACCGTGGGAATCACGGCAGATTTTTACCGGCTCCCAGCGTCTTGAGAGATAGGTCTTGAGCCAGATGCCCTGCTGTTCGCTACCGTTCAGTTTGTCGGTCATTACTGCTCCGCCCTGGCCGTTATCCTGGAAGAGGTTGGCATCCAGCTGCTGTTCCACCTCAAAGTCTCCCTGTCGGGTCAGAGCCAGCCAGGCATTAAAATTATCGTTGTCCTGGCGCAGCAGGCTGATGCCGCGGTCATTAAAACTCCACAGGGCGTGGCATACCTGACAGGCCGTTTTCTTGATTTTATGGGCCGGATTTACGGCCTGGGGAATTTGATGTTTTCTGCCATCCTTTTTTTCGGTCAACCAGGGAAGGCCGTTTATTATCGTAATGTTGGCAGGCATTAAGGTGCCTTTTTTGTAGAGATGGCACGCTTTGCAGCTTGGCCCTTTGGCCTGGCCCATGAGCTGATTACCGGGGTGGCAGTCAAGGCAGACCATTCCGCGCCGCTGGTGGATATCCGGGGTCAGTTGATGATATCTGATACCGTAAGGCGGCTGATAATTGTCGCTGGTGCTGAAGGGGGTTCGATAATCCCAGTTATAGTTGTGTTCAAAACGGCCGTAATAGTCGGCCCCCACGACATTACCATAATGGCAGCTCTGGCATTGATAATCGCCGGGGCTGGCGAGGAAGGTGTGAGAAGTTAATTTGTCGTTTTTGTAGCTTAAATGGCAGGCGGCACAGCCCAGGCCGTGCAGGGTGGCGGGGTAGGGATCACCGTTATAATAAAGATGACAGCGCAGGCAGCGGCGGCGCAGCATGTCATCGGCCAGTTGCAGAGGTGTTGCTGGCCGGGCGGCCGGTGGGATATGGGTGAGGGAGGCCAGATCGCGGGAGGCGCCAAAGGCCCGCCGGGTCAGATTTACGGCCCGGCGCAGGGTAAAATGGGGGGAGGAGCGCAGGGCAGACACCTCTCTGGCATGACAGGGGCCGCAGAGTTTGCCCATCATTGCGGGACTGGCGGGAGCGGCTATCATCCCCTTATGGGCCTCTTTGGCGTTGGAACCGTTTTGCCCGGCGTGACACTGATGACAAGAAAAATTATGATTTTTATCTAATTTAAAAGGATGGCAGTCCCGGCAGCTCTTGATCTTGAGTGCGGGTTTTTTAGTTGGCGATAGGCCGCTGTTTTTGCCATGCTCTGTCTGAACACAGGCCGCTGCCAGGACGAAAATCAGCAGGATTAAAATAATTATATGGGAAAATTTTTCTGACTGCATTAAGTTATGATAATTTAGATTTTGGAAAAACGCTATGCTTTTGGCCGATGATAGATGTAGCCATTCAGCAAAGGCTGTAAATTACCCTCAACTCGTAACTGTAACGGTTCAGGTACCTTTTTAACTCTGCAATTATATAACAAAAAAGCATATAAGCAAAGAATCGACAATGACAAAAAAAATCAAGCAGAACACTAAGTTTATTTTCGTCACCGGCGGCGTTCTTTCTTCACTTGGTAAGGGACTGGCAGCGGCGGCCATTGGGTCCTTGTTAGAGAGTCGTGGTCTGACCATTACCTTTCAGAAATTAGATCCCTATATCAACGTCGACCCTGGAACCATGAATCCCTTTCAGCATGGTGAAGTATTTGTCACCGATGATGGTGCCGAGACTGATCTCGATCTGGGGCATTACGAACGTTATACCTCCGCAGTACTGGGACAGGGTAATAATTATACCTCCGGCCGTATCTACCATTCAGTGATCAGTAAAGAGCGGCGCGGTGAGTATAACGGCGGCACCGTGCAGGTTATCCCCCATATTACCGATGAGATAAAGGCCGCCATTATGCAGCTTGACGGTACGGTGGATGTGGCTATTATCGAAATTGGCGGCACTATCGGCGATATTGAGGGGCAGCCATTTCTGGAGGCCATCCGGCAGTTCAGAACCGATCACGGGCCGGAAAATGTCCTCTATATTCACCTGACCTGGGTGCCCTATTTAAAGACGGCGGGCGAGGTAAAGACCAAGCCCACCCAGCATAGTGTTCGGGAACTGCGGGCCATCGGTATTCAGCCCCAGATTCTGATCTGCCGCACCGAGAACAGCTTAAGTGATGATATCAAGGCTAAAATCGCCCTTTTCTGCGATGTGGCCCCTGAGGATGTGATTACGGCCCAGGATGTGGGTACTATCTATGAGGTGCCGCTCTGTTTAAATAGTGAGGGGCTGGACGAGAAGATATTAAAACACCTCAAGATGTGGACTGGCGCCCCGCATCTTGAGCCCTGGCAGGAATTAGTATATAAGATCAAACACCCGGTTCATGAGGTTACCATTGCCATAACCGGCAAATATGTTGATCTTACCGAGTCCTACAAGAGTTTGCATGAATCTCTGATTCATGGCGGGGTGATTAATGATACCAAGGTGAATTTACGTTATGTTAGCGCCGAAGAGCTGGAACATCATGATCAGGCCGAACTTCTGCACGGTTGTGACGGGGTGTTGGTACCCGGCGGTTTTGGTAAACGGGGGGTGGAGGGTAAGATTAATGCCATTACCTATGTGCGGGAAAGGCATATTCCCTTCTTTGGTATATGTCTCGGTATGCAGTTGGCGGTGGTGGAGATCGCCCGTCATATGGCCGGGATGGTGGATGCCGACAGTATGGAATTTACCTCTGCCACCGATTATCCGGTTATTTATCTGATGAAGGAGTGGTTTGATAACCGCAGCGGTAAGGTGCAGATCAGAGATGAGAGCTCCGAGGTGGGTGGTACCATGCGGCTGGGGGCCTATCCCTGTAAACTGGTTCCGGATACCTTGGCTTACAAGGCCTACGGACAGGAGGATATTGAAGAGCGCCACCGGCATCGTTATGAGTTTAACAATGAATTCAGGAAAGAGCTGGAGGAAAAGGGGATGATTGTCAGTGGTACCTCCCCGGATAATAATCTGGTGGAGATTATTGAATTAGGCGATCATCCCTGGTTTCTGGGCTGTCAGTTCCATCCTGAATTTAAATCATCACCCATGAAACCGCATCCTCTCTTTCGGGAATTTATCAAGGCGGCTCTGGAACAGCATGCCAAATGGCAGAGTAAAAATAATGGCTGAGAATATTGCCGCAGTCAGGATTAATGAGCAGATAGAGGTCGGCCCCGGCCGGCCTTTTTTGCTCCTCGCCGGGCCCTGCGTCCTGGAGTCTGAGGGGCTGGCTCACGAGGTGGCGGCGGAATTGGCGGTCATCTGCCGCCGCCTGGGGATTTCTTATGTATTCAAATCCTCCTTTGACAAGGCTAACCGCACGGCGCTTAACTCCTTTCGGGGGCCGGGACTGGAGCGGGGGCTGCAAACTCTGGCCCGGATCAAAGAGCAGGAGGGGGTGGCGGTGGTTTCCGATGTCCACGAAACCGCTCAGGTGGCCGCGGCCGCCGAGGTGCTGGATATTATCCAGATTCCGGCCTTCCTCTGCCGTCAGACTGATCTCCTGGTGGCCGTGGCCCAAAGTAAACGGGCCATATCCCTTAAAAAGGGGCAGTTTATGTCACCCTGGGATATGAAATATGCCGTGGCCAAGATTAAAGAGTCCGGTAATGCCAGCCTTATGCTCTTGGAGAGAGGAGTTTCCTTTGGTTATAACAATCTGGTGGTTGATATGCGCTCCTTCCCAATTTTACGGGGCCTGGGTTGCCCGGTGATTTATGATGCCACTCATTCCGTGCAGCTGCCCGGTGGTGCCAGCGGCAGCTCTGGCGGTCAGCGGGAGTTTATTCCCACCCTGGCCCGGGCGGCGGTGGCCGCAGGCCTCGACGGTGTTTTTATGGAGGTGCATCCCGAGCCGGATAAGGCTCTCTGTGACGGGCCAAATTCCATGCCCCTGAATAAGGTGGAGGCCCTGTTGAAACAAATGCTGGCAATTCATGAGGCGGCTAAAAATGGCACGGGATGAACATTATCCGGGAGACTGTGAATTGACTCAGTTTTTACGCCGTAAGGCTGAAGCTGAGAAGCCAGAGACGGAGCTTACCGCAAAGGCGGCCCGGATCAGGCTTTTGCTGCTTGATGTGGACGGGGTTCTTACCGACGGCTCTATTCCCTATACCGCCTCAGGTGAGGAAATTAAGACCTTTAACAGCCGGGATGGTTTCGGACTTAATCTTTTGCGCAAGGCTGGCATAGAGGTTGGACTGATTACGGCCCGTAAGTCCGAGGCGCTGGCCCGGCGGGCGGCTGATCTTGGCATTGTTCATCTTCATCAGGGGGCGCGTCACAAGGTGGAGGCCTTCTCGGAGATTAGTCAGGCCGTGGGGGTGGATGCCCAGCATACGGCCTTTATGGGTGATGACTGGCTTGATCTGCCTCTCCTGGGATTAGTGGGGCTGGCCGCCACCGTAGCCGATGCGGTGCCGGAGGTGAAGGAAATCGCCCATCTGATAACCATCAATCCTGGCGGCCGCGGTGCGGTGCGGGAGGTCTGTGATTTCATCCTCCAGGCTCGGGGGCTGAAGGCTGGATTGTTAGCGGAATATATAACCAGAAGATGAAGCGCCGTAATCTGTTGTGGCAGATACCACTTCTCATCTTTATTACTCTGCCTTTATGGCGGCCCTATGCCGCTGATTTCTTAAAGGTTAGGCTGCCCAGGGCGGCGAAGAGCAACCGTATGTCAAAAACCAGTTTTGATATGCGGAGAGTTTTGTTGGTGCAGAGCTCCGGGGGGCATGATAACTTGTGGCTGCGAACTCCACGGATGTATAGCCGCGAAAATCAGCGTCTCATCTATCTCGCAGAGATTGAGGCTCGTCTCGGGACGGGAAAACCAGTTCTGGTTACCAGCGGCAGCGCGGTATATGACCGTCTTGAAGGTATTTTGACCCTGCTGGATAATGTGGTGGTAAAAACCCCGCAGCATGAAACCCTGCGAACTCCGGTTATGCGTTATCTGACCCGATTTGACAAGGTGAAGAGCGCCGCTTCTGTGGAGTTTGACAGTCCGGGGCTGCGGATTGCCGGCACCTCGTTTATGTATGATTTACGGAGCGGCGATTTTCGAGTTGGTTCAAGAGTGAGCTGTAAATTATGGTGAAAGAAATAAGTGATTTTACTGAGGAGCAGGGCTGTTATCTGCTTAAACTTGCCCGTTTTACCATTATGAGGCATCTAAATCTACCCCTGCCGTCGGCGGAGGAAGAGGAGGAGCTTGCCGCCCGCCTGGCTGATCCGGCCTTTGATGTTAAACGCGGTATTTTTGTTACCCTGACCATTGGCGGGGCGCTGCGGGGGTGTATCGGCAGTCTCGCGGCCTATGAGTCTGTCCGCCAAGGGGTATTGCGCCACGCCGTGAATGCCGCTTTCAACGATCAGCGTTTTTCGCCCCTGACGGTTTCTGAACTGGCGGAAGTCAACATTGAGATAAGTGTCTTGACCGAGCCTCACCCTCTGCAATTCTCCAATGTTGATGAACTGCTGGACAGGCTACGGCCCGGCATTGACGGAGCGATTCTCCGGCGAGGAGCGGCCAGCGCTACCTTTCTGCCCCAGGTCTGGGAGCAGCTTCCCCAGATTGATGAATTTATGCGTCACCTATGTCTCAAGGCTGGATTAACGCCCGAGGCCTGGCGGCAGTCCGGCTGCACGATTGAGACCTATCAGGTAAAGTATTTTTCTGAAACAACGAAAACGGACAAAACGACCTGTCTTGACTGAATAGCTGGCCTTCTTTAATTAATTATGCGCAGAGGGAGGTGTTTCCTTGTCTTCCTTGTCTGGCATAGCCATATTACTTATCTCTCTGCCCTTTTCAATAATGCCGTTCATCGCTCGAAATTTTTCTTCATACTGACTGACAATTCCCTGGAAAATCTCATAAAGTTGATCATTTTCTCCCAACCGGCCAGCCGCTCGATGTAAAATCATCTTCCCCTGCCTGAGATGCTCAATGGTCTCATCGTAGACCTTCTCCCTCTTTTGGTGTTTCTCCTGTTCAGCATTGATTATGGGTAAGAGATGCTGAATGGAAAATTCAACTATGAGATCACGGGGAACATTTTCACGCTGGGTAATGATATTAAGGGATAGAAGCGATTTTCGACTCAAGACGAAGGTCTTGGGCCGTCGGCCATTCTTGAGTGCCTGGCAGCTCTTAGCGCAGGCGGCGGCTTTTTCCAAGACCTGTTCATTTCCAAATAATTGGTCAAAGATTGATTTTTGCTTCAAGTCAAGCTGCGAGGCCGCCAGCCCCAGAAGGGCTATAATCTCCTCAGGCAGTCTGAATGTGGCCCGCACTGACTGCTTGCCTTTTAGTGTTTCAGCCGAAAGAACGGCCGGGGCTGTATGCTTCTTGCTGGTCGTCATTATCTTCTTTTCCTTTTTAAGACGTTGTAAAGGTAATTCCTCGGGTAACTATTCAGCTGCACCCCATCTCGGAGTCTGCACTCCGCTTACCTGACTCTGAGGTCGAAACGGACGAACCTGAAACATATTCGAATTCTATGTTTTCCTGAACAATTACCTCCTCGTTATACATATTAATAACCTCAACCAATTACTAAGTCAAGAAGATATAAAATAGTAATTAGAAGCAACTATGGTAAAAAAATAATTATGTGGCAGTTGACATGGGGGAAAAAGTAATTATCTCTTGGGGAAAAGGGGCGGGCAGTAGTTAACAGTTGCAATTGTAACTAACTGTTTATGAATAAATTGCCCTAAACGCCGAGCTGTAACTGCTCCGATGTGGAGTGTAGCTAAACAGTTACCAAAAATTTAAAACAGGAGGTCGGCTATGTGGACAAGAATTAATGATTTTGATCGTATGTTTAGTGCCATGGATCTGCTTCATTCAAGAATGGGCAGATATTTTGAGGACTATGATCGTCTTCATGGTCGTGGCCGGGTGCTTAGCGGTGGCGAGTTGCCGTTAACAAATTTTTATGACACTGGTGACCATTTTGAACTTCAGGTTGAACTGCCTGGGCTCAGTAAAGATGATTTGGCTATCAAAATTCAAGGCAATTATCTCGAAATCAGCGGTACCCGGAAGGCTGAGGTGCCGGAAGGGTATGCGGTACATCGCGGCGAGAGGGGAGAAATTAGTTTCAACCGTAGTTTTACCCTGCCCTCCGACGTTGAAACTGAGAAGGTAGAGGCCAAATTACGCAATGGCCTGTTGACCATGACCCTGCCGAAGGCGGAGGCGGCCAAACCCCGTCGTATTGATGTGGGTTAAAAAAGATAACTATTCAGTTACAGGAGGTGGATTATGAGCGAGAGAAAGGATATTGTTAAACGGGAAGAGAGGGTTCCGGAGCATAGTATTGCGGTGATAGCTCCGGCAGTGGATATTTATGAAAATGATGATGAAATACTGCTTCATGCCGATATGCCGGGAGTCGAAAAGGATGATATCAAAGTAAATATCGACAATGGCAAATTGGAACTCAGCGGGGTGCGCAGACTTGTTACGAACGGGGCCGTTAACTGGGAGGAATTTGGCGATGTGGAATTCAGCCGCTCCTTTTCGGTTCCTCAGGCCATTGACGTAAACAAGGTAAACGCGCAACTGCGGGACGGGGTTCTTTATCTGCATCTTCCGAAATCAGATAATGCAAAACCGAGACAAATTGCCATCCAGGCGGCCTGATTATGCCGTATGTTCAGGAGAGTGTCCGAAAATAATCGAAAAATTACCCTCATTTTTCGGACACTCTCTCATTATCACAGCGACAAAGAAGGTCGTTTTTTCTTCAACGAGCTTTTGCCTATCAACCAGCCAATGAGGAATATCCCGCCACCGGCCAGAAACCAGTAAATTCTTGTATTGCTGATTAACTGCTGGTTTTCCTGCCGCAGTTTATCGGCCTGTTGGCGCAGCGTATTATAGGTCTTGCTGAGGAGATCGTGGCTTTTTTTAAGCTTGATTACATCCTGAGACTGGGCTAATAATTCGTTATATTTACTGGTAATGGCCTCTGCTTTATCTTGTAATGTCTTACTTGCCGCCTGCTCGGCGCTATCTTGCTCTGTCAGCTTATTATTGGCATCCTGTAGTGCCGCCTGCATCTGAGCTAATTCATCTTTTAAGCTTTTAATCTTTTGGCTGAGGTGTTTATTGGTCAGCACTAAGCGGTTTAATTCTCTTCTCAGCTTAGGGGCCTCAATGGCTCCCGGGGGGGTTGGAATGGTGTATTGAGCCTTGAGCCAGCCGGTAACCCCATTTTCAGTCTGCACCTGTATATATTGGTTCTGCTTGTCTAAAACGGTAAGCTTCGTGCCTGTTCTCAAGGCCTTTAATGGGGTGTATGAGGGGCCTGGACCGTCACGGAGGGTGACAATGAGGGTGTCACTTATATAACGGGTTTCGGGCTGTGTTTCTGCTACCAGTACAGATCCTCCCGGCCATACAAGAGTGATAAACAGCAGGAGTCCAATAAGGTTTTTCATGGTGCTCATACTTTTCCTCCGTTTAATCCGAGTAAATATTCAGCGTGACATCTAAATGTAACTGCTCAGGTATTTTAGTAAGCGCTCAACAAACCACACTCTTGACTTTATAACCTCTCGAAATGTAGTGGTACGACTACGATCGTATGCGAGCGTTTCAGGGACGCCCTGCTGGGCGTAATTAAGTACCCCGAATAACCACCCTGTGTGTCGGAGTCTCGCAGACTTGCTTACCTGGGGAACTTAAGTGCGTGCAGCAGAGTGTTTTTGTTCATGGAGCGCTTACTTACGATTAGGATCGTATGCGAGCGCTTCAGGTCGAGCCCCGTCATCGTCCTGCAAAAGAGCCAGTAGCTCAGTCGCAGAAATTTTATGATTAAGATCAGTACCCTGGAGGAGGTTGTCGGCCAGCTCTCTCTTCTCCTTGTGCAGGGTGACTATCTTTTCTTCAATGGTATCTCTGGTGATAAGACGATAGATAGTTACCGGTCGTTTTTGGCCTATGCGGTGAATACGATCAGAAGCCTGATCCTCCACGGCTGGATTCCACCAGGGGTCCATGTGAATGACATAGTTGGCCGCTGTCAGGTTCAGGCCCAGACCGCCGGCTTTTAAGCTGATTAAAAATATGTCGCCCTCACCGGCCTGGAACGCTTCCACCCGTTTTTTACGTTCCCTGACCGGGGTACTGCCATCGAGATATTGATAATTTATCTCTTTATGATCTAAAAAATTCTTCAGAATGGTCAAATGGCCGACAAATTGGCTGAATACCAGTACCTTATGACCGTTTAATAATAATTCGTCAATAAGTTCTTCGAAAAGGGCTAATTTGGAACTTTTAATTGGAATTCCCGGTTCCACCATGGCCGGGTTGCAACAGGCCTGCCGCAGACGCATAATCTCGGCCAGAATACGCATATTACGGTGCTGTTGCGGGGCGGCTTCAAGAATATTCAAGGCCTCACGGCGTAATGTCTCGTAGAAGGCAGCCTCTTTCGGGCTTAATTTGACGTGGAGATTAATCTCGGTGCGGGGAGGCAGGTCATCAAGAACCTGTGATTTAAGGCGCCGGAGGATAAAGGGGCGGATGATTTTTTTAAGTCTCTGCTGGGCCTCGCGGCTTTTATCCCGTTCGATGGGGATGGCGAAGCGGTGGTTAAAAGAGGTTATACTGCCCAATATGCCGGGATTTATAAAATTAAATAAATTCCAGAGCTCTCCAAGATTATTCTCCAGCGGGGTACCGGTAGTAATCATTTTGAAGCGCCCCTTCAGGCGCATGGCCGCTTTTGAGCGTTTGGTGGCCATATTTTTTATGGCCTGGGCCTCATCGAGGACAATCACCTGCCACTGCCGCGCGGTGAGCATTTCGGCCTCCTGCTGGAGCAGGCCGTAGCTGGTAATAAGCAAATCAAAAGGGCGCAGTTCATCAATGGTCTGCTGGCGGTCGGTGGGGTTCAGCGAAACACAATTTAAGGTGGGAGCGAAACGTTGAGCCTCGTTGATCCAGTTATAGCACACCGAAGTGGGGGCCAGCACTAAGCAGGGGCCATGGGCGGCCTGGTCGAGCATCAGGGCCAGGGCCTGTACGGTTTTGCCAAGTCCCATTTCATCGGCGAGGCAGGCACCGCAGTTAAGATAGGCCAGCCTGGCCATCCAGGTGAAGCCTTCCCGCTGGTAGGAACGCAGACTGGCATTCAGGGTGGAAGGCAGCTCCGGCGTATAGGCCTCGGCCTCATCAATCCTTTTGGCGGCCTCTAACCAATGTTTGTCACTCTCTAATTTACCAAGATTAGCGGCTATATTGTGAAGCAGAGGGGCGGCCGCCTGCGGCAGGCGTAAAAGATCATCCTGGCGGCTGGTTATGGCGTTTATATCATTTAAGTGCTGGAAGAGATCTTCAGTGAGCGATAGATATTCCTGATCTGAAAGAGGAACGAAACGACTGTTGTGTTGTTTAACCAGATCCAGAAGCTGGCGGATTTCAATAAGATGATTGTCGTCGACCTGCAGTTTGCCGTTGATGGCAAACCAGTTTTTATGCTTGTTGACCTTGAGATATAACTGTTCAACCCCGGCCCGTTGTTTGATCCGCAGGTTTTCACCCTGGGGCCATTCAATAACCACATTATTGGTAAGAGGCTGTAATTCCAGCAGGAAATTCAGGCAGTCCTGGAGGTCGGGCAGCAGCCAATGCCAATTGTCATCCGGCAGAAGGCTCATGGAAGGACAGGCGCTTACTATATCGTGAGCGACCTCCTCTTCCATACTGAAATCTCTCATGGTCTGCAGGCGTTCTCCATCTATATCGGCGATGATTATTCTGGCCCCTGTCCCAGGTTTCAGGATCGGGCCGCCTGCTCCTAATGGTTTGATATTAAAGGAGATGTCAAAACCGCCGCGGTTGGGGACAATCTGGCAGTATATTTTGCTGTCTGAGGTTATATTACGTAAGGTGGCGGCGGGGGCTGAAAAATCAGAATAAACGGGGACATGTCCGGCAATACCCGCTAATAAATCCAACACCTTACTCTTTGCCTTTTCGGGTACCAGAAGTCCGCTGACCCCAATCATGTCGGCTATTTTATGACTTGTTTCGGTTAATTGATAGACCATGATCCTGCCCGGCGGACAGAAACGGGTGATAATTGTTTCATCTGCGCTGGGAAAGGGGGTGAATTTTATCGCCACATTGCGGCGTTCATTTTTGATTCGTAATTGCGGCTCGGCCTGGACAATTTCCAGATGGATCAATTCTTCGTGATCCCGGAAGATCATGGGATGATTAATCATGGCCAGAACTGCCTGTTCGATATCAAAATAATATTCCAGATTACGGCTGTTACCTGTCCTTTTGTGGATAGCGGCGCAGATGCTTTTATCCTGGACACCCAAATCTCGCAGGGTACTGGGCAGGGCTATTTTCTGCAGAGATAAGACCCGGCCTTTACTCCAGCCGGTCTGCTGAGAAAATTTTTGTTCCTTTGGGGTAATTGCGACTACTGACCCGCTTGTCTCGTCAATGGTCAGAAGCCAGATAAGGCGGATACTCTGTTCGCTCAGCGCAGTGGCATGATTAATAATTGAACGTAGTCCTCTCACCGCCCGCTGCCATGGCTCTTCGTGGTGGATGGCCTTTATCAGGGGCTGAGTCTGCCAGTTATTACGCCAGGCGGTGGCTGCCTCCTGATATCCGCTGTCGCCCGAGGTTAGATAGAGGACTTCCGCCATTTCCTGGGCCAGCCAATGGTAACCGTTCAGAGCCGCCCGCTCAAAATTATCGGTGAGGGCGGCCTGCAGCTCCGGTGACATTCTTCCCTCTAACCAAAAGGCGGCAAGACCAGCAAAGAGTGAGGATATACTGTTAAAGGCCGGCGGTGAATAATCAATGGCCCGGAGCTGGGGATCGGTAACCTGTTTCTGGCGGCAGATGAAGACATCAAAGAGAATCTGGTAGGTCTGGCGGTAGAGACG
>JAJSAA010000230.1 GCA_024274995.1 Deltaproteobacteria bacterium | reverse complement strand
ATGGTTTAACGATTCTAAGGGTTTTGGTTTTATCGAGCAGGATGGTGGAGCTGATGTTTTTGTTCATCACACCGCAATCCAGGCTCAGGGCTTCAAATCCCTTCAGGAAGGCGCTCGGGTAACATTCGAGGTTGTTGACGGTCCCAAGGGTCCGGCTGCCGCTCAGGTTGTCCAGCTGTAAGATCATTTTTTGATCGTTTACAGGCCCCTCTTTTTTTTAAGTGGGGCCTTTTTTTTAGCTCGGCTTTTTTATCGCCGGGCATAAATAATTAACAGAGGCACAATCTTGGCCAGAACAAACTACTCATTTGAAAAGCGCCAGAAAGAATTAGCCAAAAAGAAGAAGAAAGAGGCAAAGAGACTACGCAAGGTAGAGAAGAAGAATCCCGTCGTTGAACAGACCCCCCCCGCCCCGCAGGAAGATTAACTGCTTTTGACTTCTCCTCCCACAGACTCCCACGCCGCAAAATTCACCTACTGGCTTTTTTTGTCTTTTTTATTATAAGGATACCACCATGATCACCGCTGCCAATATTTCTCTTGCCTATGGTAAAAGAATAATCTTCAAAGATGTCAATATTAAATTTACCCCCGGCAACTGCTATGGCCTTATCGGCGCTAACGGAGCCGGCAAATCCACCTTCTTGAAGATTATGGCGGGCAAGTTAGAGCCCGACCATGGCAGCGTCAGCAAGGGGCCGCGCGAGCGAATCGCCATGCTTAACCAGGATCAATTCGCCTTTGACGACTATAGCGTTTTTAATACCGTTATCATGGGCCATAAAAAGCTCTACAAGATAATGGCCGAGCGGGAAATACTCTATGCCAAGCCAGATTTCAATGAGGAAGACGGCATCCGCTCTGGGGAACTGGAGGCCGAGTTTGGAGAGATGAACGGCTATGAAGCCGAATCCGAGGCGGCGGTACTTCTGAACGGTCTCGGAGTTCCGGAGGATATGCGCCAGAAAAAGATGCGGGAACTGGACGGCAGCGACAAGGTTCGGGTGTTATTAGCTCAGGCCCTGTTCGGTAATCCGGATATCCTGCTCTTGGATGAGCCCACCAATCACCTGGATTTAAAGACCATCAACTGGCTGGAGTATTTCCTCTCCCGCTTTCAGAATACAGTAATTATCGTTTCGCATGACCGTCATTTTCTGAACCAGGTCTGCACCCATATGGCAGACATAGATTATGGTAAAATTCAGGTCTATGTAGGCAATTATGATTTCTGGTACCAGGCCAGCAACCTGCGTTTCCGCCAGAAAGAGACGGAGAGCAAGAAGGCCAAAGCTAAGGCCGAGGAATTAAAGGAGTTTATCCGCCGCTTCAGTTCCAACGCCTCCAAGGCCAAACAGGCGACTTCCCGGAAAAAATTACTTGAGAAACTCACCATTGACGAGATGCCCATTTCATCCCGCAAATACCCTTACATCGTCTTCAATCCCGCACGGCCCTGCGGCGATATAATCCTTGAAATTGACCGGCTCAGCAAAGAAATAGACGGGGTTACTATGTTTAAGGATCTGACCCTTACCGTAAACAAGGGCGATAAAATTGCCTTTGTCGGCCCCAACAGCCTGGCCAAGACCACCCTTTTTAAGATTCTCACTGGGGAGTTGAAAGCAGATCAAGGCAGCTTCCGCTGGGGAATAACCATCAGTAATGCCTATTTCCCCAAGGAGAATAATACCTATTTTAACAACGATGAGCTGGATCTGGTGGGTTGGCTGCGTCAGTACGCCTCTCCTAAAGAGCATGAGAGCTTCATCCGCGGGTTTCTCGGCAAAATGCTCTTTTCCGGTGAAGAGGCAATGAAAAAGACCGCCGTCCTCTCCGGTGGAGAACGGGTGCGCTGCATGCTCTCCCGCATGATGCTTTCCGGAGCCAACGCCCTGCTCTTGGATGAGCCCACCAACCATCTCGATCTGGAGTCAATTACCTCGCTGAACAACGCCTTGACGGCCTTCCAGGAGATCATACTCTTTGCCTCCCACGACCATCAAATCGTCTCCACCGTGGCCAACCGTATTGTTGAGATCACGCCGGGGGGTATTACTGACGTGATGATGGACTTTGATAGCTACCTCGCCATGAAGGATGAGAACTCATCCAAAACGGGCAATTACATAGCCAGCCAGGCGGCGTAAGAGGCGGGCCGTTTTTTCAGGCGGCCGCCTCTTTTACTACCTTACGTATTTTCCTTTTCTTCGTCTTAGAGGGTTCGGGAGTCTCTGAAACGGGAAGAACACAGATAAGAATCTTAACCCCGTCTTTGAAAGTAACCTCTATTTTATTTGCCGGAATTATTGAGGTAACCACACCAAGTCCAAAGGTGGGATGATTAATTATCTCGTTTTTGTTAAATATCGCAGTCATGGTGTAGGGCTTGCTCGCCGAGCTGTCCCGCCCCTTTAATAAAGTCTCGAAGGCGGCTGTTGCCTTCTTCTCTTTAAGAGTGATACCTGCCGCTGCCCTTGAAGCAGTGGCGCTTTTAGCCTTGGTGGATTTAATTGGTTTAGCGGCCCGATATTTATGTCTGCCGCCGCAGACATTACACTGCGCCTTGGCAATCTCCCCGTCCGCCATAGCGATAATCATATGATTGGTCATGTCTTTACACTTAAGGCAGTAAGAATCCACCTCACTCCCGGCTGTCAAATCAGATTCCGTCATTTCATCATCTCCCTTCTTCTATTATGTTTTATGGTCGTCTTATCTAAGTAACGAGGTGTAATTACTCGTAATAGTTCACTATCACCTCATCTCGGAGTCTGCGCTTACCCCCGTCCGTTTCGGTCTTCTCACGTACGTGGGAGTAGTATCAGCGTCTATCGGCTACGCTTACCTGACTCGAAGGCCGAAACGGACGAATCTAAGGCATTGGTGAACTATTACAGTACTGGAGAGGGCAGCATAAAATTTTAGTGCCCCTGGTGAACTGTTATGATTATCCATCTAAGCAGTTACGATTCATATCTCTGGGTATTTTTTGGGCCGTACCTAAATAGTTATCTGGTCTCTCTCAAATAACAAGGGGGCTTTTTGCGATGATTTTCTTGTAATTATCGAGGCCTTCTTTTTCTTTACGTGCGCTATAAGTTGTTGATATTTGGCATAATCTACTTTAATTCATCACCTGCGATGGGTGTTTTTTTCGGCACATTGTTTAGTATTGTAGTGAACTCGTCTCTGTTGGCCCTATTTGCTCTTTGGGCTAAATAGTTTTCTGTTGATATAGCAGATATTTTTTCAGATACCGCTGATGAAATAAATTGATTTATAGAAACACCTTCTTGCGAAGCTATTTCTTTAATATGACGATGAATTGAATTAGGTAACCTTAAGCTTAATGCACTCATTTTATGGCCTCCAAATAATTACCCGGTGTAATGGCTTTAATGCCAAACTTCTCAACCCCTTTGAAATCTTTAAGATTGTGGGTGACTATTATTTCTGTTTTAGCTGCAACAGCAACCTCAAGAACATGATCATCTTTTGGATCTTTTAAGTACGGTCTCCATAAAAAATATATTTCTTGAAATTTGCTAAGGGCACAAATGTTATCAAGGATTATGTCTACTTGTTTATGTGATAGTTCTAATATTGTTTGTTCTCGTTTTAAAACATCTTCATATTCAAATAATAAGGTTGTGGATATTATAGGCTTTATTTTTCTATCATCGAGTAGCCTAAGTATTTGGAATGATGCTCCTGTGGATGAATAAAGGCCAGCAAAAAGTACATCTGTGACCATTATAATTGCATTACCTTTCATGGCTCATGATAATACTATATGCGGTATCGTTTGTCAAGTTTAGATTTTGGTTCTGAAGTGATATTTTGTTACTTTTTAATCAATTATGGAAGCCCAACAAGAGGAATTCAACTCCGAAGTAAGTGCAGCAGGGCGTTACTGAAACGCTCGCATACGATTGTCGTACCTGCTACACTCCGAACATCGAATGACAAGCAGGCTGTTTAAACGCTAAAATGTGCCGCCCATTGTGAAATCCCAATTACTTTGCTGCTCGTATGGTTTGGGATCAAGATTATACCCCCATTCGAGACGCAGCGGCCCCATGGGTGAACGCCAGCGGAAGCCGAAGCCGACACTCTTCTTGATATTGCTGAAATCCCAATCAGAGTCCTCGGCATAGACATTACCAGCATCAAAGAAGGTTACGCCCCGGAGGCCCGCCTCCTTAAGAAGGGGGAATATATACTCCAGGTTGTAATACCACATTTTGGCGCCGCCGATTTTTTCGCCGGTAAGGGGGTCGCGGGGGCTGATACTGGAGGCCTTGAAGCCCCGGATGGTATTGATACCGCCGAGATAGTATTTCTCAAAAACCGGCAGCTTGTTACCAGAGTTGGCAAAAGCCAACCCGGTGGAAAATTTATTATGGATGGTGGTATCCCAGGGCAGCGGGTAATACCAGCTGGTGGAGGCCTCTAATTTGGTGAACTGGCTGTCGCCGCCGAGGGGGCCGCCGGCATATTTAATGGACATGGAATAGATATGGCCGCTGGTGGGATTGAGCCGGTGGTTCAGGGTGTTTTTGCCCAGGCCTACACGGATGGAACTGGTGTAACGAATGTTCATGGAGTCTAAAATAAGCTGGGAGGTATAGGTACTGAGATTAGTAAGCTTGGTATCATCGAAGCTGTAACCGAAGGAGAGGTGCCATTTGTCCCAGACGGGATAGGCAAAATTCACCCCGATTCCTTTGGATTTTTTGGTGTAATTGTCGTAATCCCGTGACCAGTTATAGATATTAAAACCAAAAAGCAGTTTACTGTCGGCAAGATGCGGCTCGGTAAAGCTGAAGTCGTATTCGGTGCTGTTGCCGCTTAAATTGGCCTTTAATGCCACTCGCTGGCCCTTGCCCAGAAAATTGTTCTCGCTTACCTGGCTCATGAACATAAAGCTGTCCACAGAGCTGTAACCGGCCCCGATACTGAAATTGCCGGTGGCCTTCTCCTTGACATCGACATTGATGTTCATCTCGGAACTGTCAGCGGTGGGCTGCGGGGTGATATCCACATGCTCAAAATAATCCAAACGTTCTAAACGCTGTTTGCTGACCTTCAGGGCAGTGGCGTTGAAGATGCCCCCCTCCTTGACCTGCATCTCGCGGCGGATAACCTTATCGCGGGTGCGGGAGTTGCCCTTAATTGTGATGCGGTTGATATGTACCAGCTCGTTTTTGGCGATTGAAATGGTGACGTTGACCCGTTTATTCCGCACGTCGCGCTCGGTATGGGGCGTAACTTCGGCAAAGGCGTAACCCTTTGAGGCGTAGTAATCTGTAATCTTTAAAACCTCATCACGCAGGGCTTTCCGGATGAAAAACTTTTCCTGCCATAATTTGGTAAGTTTAATGAGGTCGGCCTTATCAGTAATGAGATCACCACTCAGGTCAATAGTACCCACTCGATAGCGCGGGCCTTCAAAGATATTGAAATTGATATATATCCAGTCGCTCTTATGTTTAATTTCCGGTTTACCAACTCTGGCATCAATATAGCCGTGATTGTGGTAAAAGGCGGCCATCCGGGCGGAATCCTGATCGACAATATTGACCTTAAGAATCCCGCTGTCGGTGAGCCAGGACAGCCAGCCCCGTTCCGAGGTCTGCATGATCTTTCTCAGGGCCTTGGCACTGAAGGCCTTGTTGCCGGTAAAGGTAATGTCCTTGATGTAGACCTTGTGCCCCTCCCGGATTTTAAAGGTGACATCAACCCGGCCACTTTGGAGTTTTTTGATATCGGCCGCCACCCTGGTGTTGTAATAACTCTTATCCTTGTAAAGTTTTTTGATGCTGATAATGGATTTCTGAACGTCCTTGTTACTGATAATACTGTTGGGTGAGAGAGTAATAACATCTCTTATATCGCTCTCCTTTATTTCATTTTCGCCGGAGATAATGACCTGGCTGATGACGGCCTTTTCAATGACATGAAAGGTAAGACGACGGCCCTTGTCAGTGGGAGACGAGGTGATCGTGATGTTATCAAAATAGCCCATCTTGTAAATAGCCTTAATAGCCTCTTTGATTTTAGCCGGGGAGTATAGATCACCGGCGGTCAGGTTGATTTTCTGGCGGATGGCCCCGGAATCTATCTTTTTATTGCCGCTGATTACGATGTCGGCAATGATGGAATAGCGGTTGGTAAAGGCCATAATCCGGCGGCTGATTTTGCTGAATATTGTAGAGAGAGCCTCGGTATTTCCGCCGTTCTGATAGAAAAAATTACTGTGGGCCGGATCAAGAAGATCCATTACCCGCATGTCGACACTGATCTTACTGCCAAGGGGAGTAAGGCTACCAAAAACGATATATTCCGTGCCCTTAGGCAGGGGCAGGGACTTGAGGGCCGCAGCGGTAGGCGGTCAGTTCTGATAATTGATGATAGCGCTGGTCTGACTGCGCTCTAACATGGAGAGTCCGGCAGCGTCGGCGGCCTTTTTGAGAGCGGCGTCCACTTTGGCCTGCGACATGGCCGCAGAAGCCCTGGCATTCAACTTCAGGGGCAGAACAACGGTATTGGTGGTGGCAGCAAAAGCGGCCGACAGGCAGGGAATTGTCAGTAAGGCGGCTGTTAAAAAGACAATCAGCGGCGAAAAGCAGGCCTTAAACAGGGGGGGTATATTGTTTTTAATCGGCATATTGTCTATTAAACGTAAATTGATAACCATAGTAGCATAAAAATTGTCGGCAACTTTAAACTTTAAACCTGCCGCCGTCAACTGAAAACAGGGGGCTCTGCTTTTTGCCCCCCAGAGTCCGCACTTTTATTGCAGATGGCCATCGGCCAGGGTCAGGCAGCGATCCATGCGGGCGGCCAAATGGTAATTATGGGTAACCATGATTGTTGCCAGCTTGAATGTATTATTCATCTCTTTGAGGAGTTCAAAGACCTTGAGGCCGGTATCCGGGTCAAGGTTACCGGTCGGCTCATCGGCCAGCAGCAGGGCCGGTTTCATAATTAGAGCTCGGGCCAGGGCTACGCGTTGCTGTTCACCGCCGGAGAGTTCGCCTATCTTGCTGTCGGCCTGATTCATAAGGTTGGTCTTGGTCATGAGAATATCGGCCTCATGGCGCAGGGTGGTTTTATCCAGGCCGGCAATCAGGCCGGGCATCATGATATTTTCCACGGCGCTGAACTCCGGCAGCAAGTGATGGGATTGAAAGACAAAACCGATGGCCCGGTTACGAAAATGATCCAATTCCCGGCCCTGACGGGCAAAGACATCGCGGCCCTGATAGAGCCAGGAGCCGGCGCTGGGCCGTTCCAGAGTGCCCAGGATATTCAGCAGGGTGGTTTTACCAGTCCCCGAGGCCCCGACAATGGCAATCATCTCTTCTTCGGCAATGGTTATGTCGAGATTGTTGAGTACGGTGAGCGGGGGAGGGCCGGCAAAGGTCATGGTGATACCCCGGGCCTCGAAGAGGGGTGGGGGGCCGGTATTCGTATTGTTTTGGTTTATCTCATTCATCTGTTTTTCACAGGCAACTGTATGTTTTTACTATGTTCTTAATATCGAACTAAAACAGAAATGTCGAATGTCGAAGTATACTGAATTTTCCGTAACTCTTTGAGAGCAACTTTTATTTTGTGGATAAAATCAGCACGTGGTTCTGCTCTTTGAAACGATCTTCAAGGTCAAAAACATTCTTTTCCTTCGACATTCAATTTAATTCACCACAAATCAACGCCAACATAAACTCGATCAGCTTTTCACTTTCTTGTATTGCCCTCTTTGCCCGGACAATACTGGGCATGACTGCTATTCGTAACGCAGAGCTGTGGCCGGGTCAACCCTGGCCGCCTGCCAGGATGGGTAGAGAGTTGCCAGTAGGGTGATGATAATGGCTCCGGCGGAGATCATGATAATATCCCCGCTGTTAAGCTCCACTGGCAGGGTGGAGATGGGATAGACATCCGGCAGTTTAATAAAGTGATAACGGGCCAGCAGGCGGCAGGCCGTAATCCCGCCGATGAGGCCGCAGATGGTGCCGGTGAGACCGATGACCAGGCCCTCATAGATGAAAACCTTTCTGATCTGGGCCGCTGTCGCCCCCATGGCCTTTAATATGGCAATATCCTTGCTCTTTTCCATGACCACCATAATCAGGGTGCTGACAATATTGAAGGCGGCCACGATGACGACTAAGGCGACGATGATGGCCAGGGCCGTCTTTTCAAGCTCCAGGGCGGAAAAGAGATTTTTATTCATCTGCATCCAGTCGCGGCTGGTATAATTCAGCCCCAGGCGTTTCTGGATCTCTAAGGAGATATCGCGGGCCTGGTAGATATCGTTTAAGCGTATCTCAATTCCATTGACCCTCTTTCCCAGTTTAAGGAAATCCTGGGCCGTTTTCAGAGAGACAAAGGCCATGGCCGAGTCGTATTCATACATCCCGCTCTTGAAGATGCCTAAAACCCGGCAGGTCTTGATGCGCGGCAGAATACCAATCGGAGTCAGCGGCCCCGAGTTGGACATCAGCCGTACCTTGTCGTTGTGATAAACTCGCAACTGGCGGGCCAGCTCGCTGCCCAGGATGATGCCGGGAAGGCGATGGCTACCGGGCCGGCCGGTTGTTGCAGACTCGGTGAGGTCCTGGAGCTTGCAGCCCTTGATGTATTTACCGAGACGCAGGGCCTGGGCCGCCGAATTCGGGGCAATACCGCGCAAAATGGCTCCGGTGCCGCCTCGGTCACTGGTAATCATGACCTGGGTGAAAATATAAGGGGTGGTGGCTTTTACACCTGGTATCTGGCGGATTTTGGCGGCGATTTTTTGATAATCATCAATCTGCCCGCCGTATTTCTGGACAATAATATGGGCGTTGATGCCCAGGATCTTACTGCGCAGTTCATTGGTGAAACCGGTCATGACGGCCAGGACAATAATCAGGGCCATGACCCCGATGGCGACCCCGGCCACCGATATAACGGAGATCAGAGAAATAAAGCCCTGGCTGCGTTTGGCCTGCAGATAACGGCGGCAGACAAACCATTCAAAATTCACTTTCTATGCTTCCGGACGGAGATGGGGGAAGAGAATAACGTCACGGATGGAGGCGGCATTGGTGAGCAGCATTACCAGGCGGTCAATGCCGATTCCCTGGCCGGCGGCTGGCGGCATGCCGTATTCCAGGGCTCGGATGAAGTCTTTATCAAGCTCCGGGAATATCTCCTCATCGTCTCCCCGATTGGCGATCTGGTGCTCCATGCGCTGGCGTTGATCCACTGGATCATTCAGTTCGCTGAAGGCGTTGGCTATCTCGCGACCGGTGATGAAGAGTTCAAAACGGTCGGTTATGGAGGGGTCGTCGGCATTACGACGGGCCAGGGGCGAGACCTCGGTGGGATAGGCGGTGATGAAGGTGGGATTAATTATATTTTCTTCCACTAATAATTCAAAGAGTTCGGTACGGGCCTTGCCCGGCCCGGCATTTTTATCTAATTCAATGCCCTTTTCCGCGGCGAGGGCCATAATCGCCTCATCATTGGCCACCGTCTCCGCCGCGATACCGCCGATCTCGGTGAGGGACTGAGCCATGGTTATCCGCCGCCAGGGCGGGGCGAGATTAACCTCCGTGCCCTGGTAATTGATCTGCATACTGCCGTTGACCTCGGATGAAATCCAGGAAACCATCTCCTCGGTGAGGTTCATCATGTCCTCGTAGGTGGCATAGGCCTGATAGAATTCACACATGGTGAATTCCGGGTTGTGACGGGTGGAAAGTCCCTCGTTCCTGAAATTACGGTTTATTTCAAAGACCCGCTCAAAGCCGCCCACCAGCAGTCGTTTAAGGTATAACTCTGGGGCGACACGGAGATAAAGATTCATGTTCAGGGCGTTATGATTGGTTCTGAAGGGTTTAGCTGTGGCACCGCCGGCAATGGGGTGCATCATGGGGGTCTCCACCTCCATGAAATCGCGGTTATTCAAAAAGTCACGGATTAGCCGGATAATTTCAGCCCGTTTGCGAAAGACATCCTTGACCTCGGGGTTGACGATGAGATCAACATAACGCTGGCGGTATCTGGTTTCCACATCGGTCAAGCCGT
>JAJSAA010000229.1 GCA_024274995.1 Deltaproteobacteria bacterium | reverse complement strand
TTTTTCAAGAACAGTAACCTCAAAGCCCTGTCGCGCGAGAATAATGCCTGTGCTGAGGCCGCCGATTCCGGAACCAATAATCAACACCTTCTGGGGGGGGGAGGATGGAACGTTCATGTTTTTGCGGGGATAATTTCGACAGCCATAACCATATAACGTCCGGCGCTGACATCAATATGGAGCAGGCGGCCTTCTTTATTGCCGGTCAGAAAACTGTTCAGGGCATAGAATGCTAAGGTTTCGTAATAAGCGCATGATTTCTCGTAATTATGACGTTTAAGCCCTGGATATTGACTCATTATCCTGGCGGACTTGCCGGCAGGGATACGCCTTGCGAAGGCTATGGAAGATTTTTTGTTTTCCGCTTCGGCGGCCAGCAGTTTGTGGAGTTCATCTTTACGCAGCCATTTGCCCGTCAGCTCAAAGGCGGCAAGCGCCCCCTCTTTTTGTGAGTTAAGCAGTAGCCAGTTGCTTCCTTCACCCAATGTTGTTGTCTCACTTACCCCTGACAGCTTGCGGGCCAGATTCTGTCTGTGGAGCCATTCGTCCACCCCGCCGGCTAAAATCGCCTGTTGTTTGCCAAGGGTTATATCGTTTTGAGCCGCTAACATAGTCATTTGAACCGGGAAATGGTGATGGCTCAGAAAGAGATTTTTGCCATGCAGGCCGAGGTGAGCTGCAACATAAAAACCAGCGGAGTTACTTAATAAGTTAATAAAATCAACAGGTCTGGGGAGATTGTTTTGGATATGCAGGGAGTCGCAGACTCGATTAAAGACGCCGGTGTTGCCCTGGCCGGAAGTCATATAAACAGCGGTTTGATTCCAGAGTTTATGCCCTTCAGCGGCCCTGTGGGCGCCAATTACAGCGAGTTGAATAAAATGGTCATTGCGGCGGTTACTGCCCCCGATGGCGGCCAGTTCGCTGGTCAGATCCGGCAGTTCCCCGCTGGGAATAGTATTATGAGTTCCTATGGCGTGAATATAAACCATATCATTGTTTTTCAATAATAAACGAGGTGTTATTACCGCCAAAGCCAAAATAATTCAGCATGAAACGCCCCGTGGTCATTGGCCTCCGCTCTTTAACCGGCGGCTGTGAGAACTCCGACTCCAGGTGGTTAAAGTTAATAGTTGGAGGAATAAATCCGGCCTCAATACACTCCATGGTGAGCACCAGTTCCGCGACTCCGCAGCCGCCCAGGGTGTGGCCGATATAGGGCTTCAGGGAAAAATAAGGCGGTATGGTCTCAAAAACCTGCTCCATACCGCGTAATTCAGCGCTGTCCATTGATTCGCTGGCAGTACCATGGGCCTTGACGGCCGTCAGCTCATGAGGCTGTAACCTTGTATCAGCAAGAGCGTCCCGCATGACCCTGGCAATCCCCGACCCGTCTGGATTGGGGCCGGTGACGGTAAAGGTTTCACAGTTACTGCTGCCGCCTGAATAATGCCATGCCGAGGGTCTGATATCAGCGCGGCTGAGCAGGACAACACTTACCGCCTCTCCCAATATCATGCCGTTGCGGTTTATATCAAAGGGACGTACCTTTTCACGGCTGAGGAGCTGAAGCACGACAAAACCCTGCAGGGTCATTGCCGAGGATATTTCCAGGCCAAAAACCAGGGCGTGATCAATAAGACCGCCTTCCAGCATGGCGGCCGCGTCCATCAGGGCGTTGGCGCTGGAGGTGCAGGCCGTGTTATAGGTTAAGGAAGGGCCGGCGAAGGACAGGCGTTTCATCAGGCGCTCCGCGTAACAACCGCCGCCTACCCGCTGTCGTTTGATGGCTTCTATGGAGTCGTTGTCCATGGCCTCCAGGACGGCGGCCTGAGCATAATCAATAGAAGAGGAACCTAAGAATATACCGCATTTTCTAAGATCAACTGGTTCCAAGGCAAGTTTATGCCATAATGCGTCAAGTACCTGGTCAAGATAACCATCTATTATGGAGGCATTGATTGGCCGCGGTTTGGTGTCGAGACGATAGTACGGATATGAAATTTTGTGGCCGCCGACTACGGTATCCAATGTTCCAGGCTCTGATTTTCCGTCGCCTAATGCAGCGATTCTTTGGGACGGCCCGCCTAAGGCGGATAGCAGCTCGCCGCCAATTATAGTTATCATCGTCCTGCTACTCCGGTTGAATAAAGT
>JAJSAA010000228.1 GCA_024274995.1 Deltaproteobacteria bacterium | reverse complement strand
GCTCAGGCCATAGAATTGAACGAATCAGAGGACGAGAGACTTCTCCAGGCCTCTGGGAATTGATTAAGGAGATATAAATGAGTTTCATCCCCGATATTCAGGCATTCTGCTGCCATTACACCTCTCAGCAATCATGTGCCGAAAACCATGGCGGTCTGCAAGAGGACGGCTTTCCTGAGAATATTACTATAAACCGTCTGACCTGCAGCGGCATGATCAAGGTATCAGCTCTTTTGCAGGCCTTTGAGAATGGAGCCGACGGGGTTTATGTTGCCGGATGCCCCAAGGATGAATGCCATAATATAATGGGCAGCCAGAGAGCCGCCAAGAAGGTATCAGCCGTTAAGAAGGCTCTTGTCGAATTGGACGTTGAGCCTGAACGTATTGAGATGTATCACTTAGAAAGGGGGCTTAGTCCTCAGTTTATCGCCGCGGGTCAGGATATGGAGGCCCGGATTAAAGAGTTGGGGCCCAGTCCGTTCAAGGGAGAGGAAAAATGATTGTCGCTAAACGTAAACCCATTGCCGAAATCGTCGAAATGGTTAAGGACTTTGACCGGGTGCTGGTTCTTGGCTGCCGCGGATGTGTCTCTGTCTGTTCAGCCGGCGGCGAACGGGAGGTTGAGATTCTTGCCTCACTTTTACGTCTTGGCTGTCAGAAGGCCGGTAAAAAGCTGCAAACCGTTACCGGTACTCTGGTCAGGCAATGCGACAAGGAATATATTGATGAATTAGACGAATGGGACGGCCAATATGATGCTGTTTTATCCATGGCCTGCGGGGTGGGAGTTAATTTCATCGCCAATCTGCGCTCCATAGTTAGAGTCTATCCGGGGGTGAATACCACCTTTATGGGCGGTTCCATGGAGCAGGGAGTATGGACAGAGCAATGTGCCGGTTGTGGTAATTGTGTTCTTCACCTCACTGGCGGCCTCTGCCCTGTAGCTCGTTGTGCCAAGAGCCTGATGAATGGCCCCTGCGGTGGATCGGTGGATGGCCATTGTGAAATCAACAAGGATGTCCCCTGTATCTGGCAGGAAATTCATGACCGCTTAGGCCGTTTAAACCGCCAGGATGAGCTGTTAAGTATTGCCCCCATCCGAGACTGGAGCACTGCCGGACATGGCGGTCCCAGAACAAGTATACGTGATGATCTGACCGTATAAATTTGCGGCGGCCGCTCCCACGGCCCTTTAATTCTTCCTTTGCCGGAGGGCCGTCAGCGATCAGGCTTTAGGTGAGGGTGCCAGTCGTTGACTCTCTGCTGGAATAGTCTGTAGTATTGGGCTGTTATAGTTTCTGGCACCCACAAACTTAATTTGCCCGTTGGGCACCATGCGCTAATCTGGCTCATAGTTTTATCCGCGTTTCCACTGTATCGTTTTAATACTCCCCCCAAAAAAATACTTGTTTCCCCCGTAACTTCTTGAGTCTTTCCCCCTTCTGCTGCAACTTTTTTGTTTCATTGCGTCTTGTATGTTGCTGATTATGTATCTTTCCTCTCTGGAACAGCTGTGCTCATTGCTGCCATTGTTTATGTATCTGCCCGGATATACGGGTAAAATAATTAAATTAAGCAGTACGTGCCAGTTTGGTATACTATATGCTTTTATGCCAGACATAAATTATAAGACATTAATATTTCCCGCTTCTTTATGAAAATATTATTAAAACAAAAGAATTACCGTTGGTATAAGGTCTGTTTCTGGTGTTGCGCCGTTTTTTTATTTGCCTGGCCGGATAAGGCCTGGGCTTTGCAGACCCACGGCGCTCCAGAAGGTCTTTATGTGCATCAAATGGCTCATATTCTCTTTATTATGGCTCTCGGCTATTTGCTGTGGGATATAAGGCGTAGTTCTTTTACCAGTAAGGGTTGGCGGTATTTGCAGGTATTTTGTGTGTTGATGATTATCTGGAATATTATGGCCTTTGCCGGTCATGCCACCGGGGTATCCATCAGGACGGAAAATATATCCACGGCTTTTGGGTATTTCCATGCCCGGCTGCTTGGCCCTATAAGTGCCCGGGAAATTGTTTACTATATCGCCAAATTTGATCATGTCATAGCCGTACCCGCTTTGTTTTTTCTGTTTGCCGGTCTTAAAGCTTTGTACAAAAGTGTGGGGAAGCAGGGTGGGCGTGGGGAGGGAAAATGAGTGCCTTGCCCTTATTTCCGGTGAATATTGTTAATATGACTGGTTCCGTGGCTGATATTGTCTTTTCTTTCCTGGCCATGCGCTACGCCTATCTTCTTTCTCGCCAGCAACGAGATAATTTTTTATGGGGCTTCCTCTTCTATTTTTGTATGGCTCTGTCCGCTTTTTCCGTCTCTAGGGCCGTGGGGCATATTGTCAAACAGTTTCTCTTAATGGCGGGTGATGATCAAATATGGGCCTGGATTGCCCCTTATTCCGGCGGAGTAAATACCCTGCTGCTGATTTCTGTATCAGCGGTGACTCTTTTTTATAATAAGAGTGTGCAGGCCTATGAAGCTGTTGAACAGAGGGCCTCTAAATTGAAGAATGCCAATTTGCAGCTCAGAAAAGCCGCGGCCGAGCTGCAGGAACTTAATCTGCATCTTGAAGATAAGGTGGAGGAACGCACCTTTGAACTGTCAAAATCGGAAAAGAAATTTCGCCATTTGTTCTCTAATTCCAAAGACATGATCTTTTTTGGAGATACTGCCAATAATTTACTGGAGATTAATGAGTCTGGTCTTGAGATGCTAGGTTACGGCGGGGATAAGGAACCGCATCTGAATCTATATCAGATTTTTCATAATGAGGATGACGTTTTCAGCTATTACGAGATGCTGGATGATGACGGCTATATCAAGGACTTTGAGGCGGAGTTCCAGAAAAAAGACGGTTCTATTATCTATGTCCTCATCTCAGCTACTGCCATATATAACGACGATCACTGCATCGTGGGCTGTGAGGGTATTGCCAAGGATTTAACCAGGGTAAAGACCATGATGGAACAACTGGTTGCCAGCGAGAAAATGGTTTCGGTGGGGCAGATGGCAGCTGGTGTTGCCCATGAGATTAATACCCCGCTGGGGATTATTCTGGGATACACCCAGCTGATGAAGGATGATTTTGCCACGGACTCCGAAGCATACGAGAACCTGAGTGTCATAGAACGGCAGACCAGGGCCAGTCGTAAGATTGTTGCTGACCTGCTTAAATTTTCCCGGCAGTCAGGTGGAATTCGGACAAATATTAACCTTAATGACGTGCTGCGTGACGTTATAGCCGTCACCGAGCATAATATTAATCTGGATCATATTAAGATTCATGTAGATCTGGCCGAGAATCTGCCGGAGATTGTTGGAGATGCCGAGAAATTACGCCAGGTATTTGTCAACCTGTTGAATAATGCCGGTCACGCCATGGAAGGGTATGGTGGCGGTGACATTTTTATTACCACTCATTACGACGGCAAAAACAGGCATGTTATTGCCTGCTTGCGTGATACCGGCCAGGGGATTTCGGAAGAGGTAAAGGCAAAAATGTTTGAGCCCTTTTTTACCACCAAACCGGTGGGCAAGGGGACAGGACTTGGTTTGTCAGTCTCTTACGGGATAATTAAAAATCATGGGGGTATTATAGAAGTTGAGAGCCCGGTTCTGGATCAGAATACCGGCAAAAAAGTCCAGGGTACGGCATTTACCATTGTCCTGCCCTGCGCGGAAGAGGCGGAGGCCTCTACAGCCCGTAAGGACGCTAAACTATTAAGGGAGGTGAAATCATGGCCGAAATAATAGCCCTGGATGATGTCTTGGATGCGACTATACTTATCGGTAAAATTCTGACTAAAAAGGGGCATAATGTCCAGACCTTTACCGAGGAAGATGAGGCCATTGATTTTGCCAGGGGGCATAAGATTGATTTGGCGATTTTGGATATAAAGCTTAAGAAAATAAGCGGCATTGAGGTGCTGGCTATGCTCAAGGAGATCCAGCCGTCCATGCATGCCATCATGCTCACCGGCTATCCCACCATTGAAACGGCACGGGAGGCCATGGGTATAGGTGCTGATGAGTATTGCGTTAAACCCATTGACCGCGATGAGCTGGAGACAAAGGTGGAGCTGGTTCTGCAGGGTGTAAAAGGGTGAAAACCGATGCCTGAAATAACAGCCACGCAGAGTAGAGAACGGCAGTTTCTGAAGGTCTTTCAGAAGGTGACGAAGCTGGTCTCCATGGTGCTTGATCATCAGCAGGTGATGGACACCATTGTCAGCACACTGCCCGGTCTCCTCGAAGTGGATGCCTGTACCATTCGTTTATTAGACTCTTCAACCCAGACCTTTGTCATGGGCGCGGCCCACGGGCTGTCCCTTGAATATCTGTCCCGCCAGGCCATTGATACCGACGAGACTATGGAGATGATCAAGGCTGGTTACCCTGTCGCCAAGAACGATATTGACAAAAATCCCAGTTATCATGGCAATGAGGCGGTTTGCCGCGAGGGCATAAAGAGTATCTTAAGTCTGCCCATCCTTTTTCAGGATTCGATCATTGGCATTATGCGTCTCTTAACCAAGAGTCACCGTTTATTCACCGATGATGAGATTTCCTTTGCCATGTCCTTGGCGGAACAGGTGGGTATTGCCATCTCCAATGCCCGGATGTTCAAGGCTATGGAGAACCAGGTCGATTTCATGAAAGAAGTTCAGGCCTTGACCCGGCTTGTCCACTCAACCCTTGATTTAGACACCGTGTTGCGCACCTTTGTTGAACGGGTCTCGCAATCCATTGGCGCCAAAGCCTGTACTATCAGTCTGCTGTCTTCTCGGAGTAATCACCTGGAGCTGGTTGCCGCCTATGGATTAAGCGCGGGCTATCTTGCTCAGGTTCATATTGAGACGGAAGATAATCTGCTTGTCCTGCCGGAGGAGCCTCTGGCTGTTTATGACGTGGCCGCTGATGAACGGATTGGCAATAAACGGCATATAGTGGAAGAGGGAATTAAATCTCTGTTGGCGGTGCCAGTTAAGGTGGGGGATGAGGTGATCGGCGTTCTGCGGATTCTCTCGGATGAATTTCATTGTTTTACCAGCTCCGAGGTTAATTTTGCCGTAACTGTCTCCGAAGCCGGGGGCACGGCCATCCAGAATGCCAGAAACTATCAAAAAATGAATTTACTGTTCAATCAGCTTGAGGAGAACGAGCGTTTTTTAAGTGATATTTTAGATTGTATCCGGCCGCAGCTTCTGGTGGTTGATCGTCATAAAAACATAGTTTTGGCTAATCGTATCGTTCTGGAACAGCTTGGCAAGCCGGAAAATGAGGTTTTGGGGATGGAATACAGTGACCTCTGTCCCGCCGATGGTGCTGGGGGGCTTTGCCCTGTTGAACAGGCTCTGGCGACTGGGACAAACGCGGTTTATGTGCATGAGGTAAGCCTTGCTGATGGAAGGCATTGGTTTGAGAGAAGCGCTTCTCCCATGTTTGATAAGGATGGGCGGGTGGAATTTGTCATCGAAATTGTCCGTGATATTACCAACCAGCAGCGTCATGAGGAGGAGAAAATGGAGCTGGTTAAGTTACAGGGGGTGGTCGAAATGGCCGGAACCGCGGCCCACGAGATTAATTCGCCGCTTTTTGCTGCCCTGGGCACGGCGCAGTTGCTAGAAGAAGATCTGGGCGGTGAGGATTCAGAAAACATGGCAACCATTATTCGTAATCTTAAAGCAATCAAGGCCCTTACCCGCAAGATGACCCGCATGACCGGCTTTAAGAGCCGTGATTACATAGGCGGGGCTAAAATTGTGGAGATGACAGATTAATTTTTGGGTAACTATTCAGCGGGGGCTGCAAATTACCCTCAACTCGTAACCGTAACTTCAGCCGCGGATCAGTCCGGGTTAAAGGAGGTGCTACAGGAAAAAATACGTTTATTACCAGAGGGGAGGGGTGCTGTAACAGTTGAACAGTTACTAAAACAAGAGCATTAATTAGAGGAAATAAGAGGAGATATGATATGAGACGAATTTCGATGGTCTGTGGTCTAATAATCGCTTGCCTGCTTTTTGCCTATTCCGGGGCGCAGGCAATGGAGGCAAAATTAGGATCTAAAACAATCACTGCTGGCGGCACAATTAGTGTGACGGGCAAGATAGCCCCTAACAGTAACCTCTATGTTGTAATCAGCTCTGCCAAGATGTTCAGCGCCAGCGCTGCCCTTGGCCCCAAGGAGAAGAAGAGGCTGCTCAACGGCAAAAATGGTAAGAACGCCTTTGGTGATACCGTCATTCCGCCAAATTATTATATAATTACCAATGTTCCTGATTCATTGGCGACCCCCAAAGCGGTCTGGAAGGGGCAGACAGACGGCATATTTGCCTTCCCGCCCTTTAAGTATAAGGTCAAGGTCAATAAAATTTTAAAATGGGCCGATATTAACCCGCAGATAAAGGGCTTGCTTGGCCCGATTAATTCGGCGGCTCAATGGAAATTCCTGGCCTTTACCCATGAGAAGAAATTCGGCATAAATACTGTCTCCAAAGAAAAGCCCCTGGGCGGCGGTAATGCCCGCATGATTATGACCGGCTACAGCCAGCAGCCGGAGGCCTGGAACAAGGGAGTTTCTCTGACTCTTGATAAGGCGACGGGGAAGTTCTCGATTGCCATGGCTCCCTATAAAAATCTGGCCCCTGATACCATGATGGCGGTTTATGTTAACGGTCAAAAGGTGGATACCTTCAAAATCAAACAATCTGGTTTTTTCTTTAAGACCGCCAACGTTTATATGAGTCCGTTTACGGTCTTTGGCGGGGCCTTTATTATTGGTATACTCTTTGTGATTATGGGAGCCGCCGGTGGTTTGTTCACGGCCGCCTTTCAGATTACCGTACTTGGTACTAAAGGGCCGGTGGGGGTTAACGCCGGTAATACCATCAAACCCACCAATCTCTTTCTCACCCTCTGTTCACCGATTACCGGCCTGATGAATTATTTTAAG
>JAJSAA010000227.1 GCA_024274995.1 Deltaproteobacteria bacterium | reverse complement strand
GTCTCTCCGGTTATACTCAGGAGGAAAAGCTGATTATCGCCAAACGTTATCTCGTACCTCGTCAATTAAAGGACAACGGCCTCAAAAAGAAGCATATTGTCATTGATGATCAGGTTCTGGGGCTGATTATCAGCGGCTATACCATGGAGGCTGGTCTCCGAAATCTGGAGCGTGAGATTGGCAAGGTCTGCCGTAAGGTGGCTCGCAAGATAGCCGAGGGCAGCCGCGGCCCCTATAAGATCTCTAAACGAACTTTGAGTAAATATCTCGGGCCGCAGAAGTTTCTGCCCGAGGCTGAGCAGGATAAAATCGATCAGCCTGGTCTGGCCACCGGCCTGGCCTGGACTGAAACCGGCGGGGTTCTCCTATATATTGAGGTCTCGGTCTTGAAGGGTAAGGGCGGCCTCACCCTCACCGGGCAGTTGGGCGATGTGATGAAGGAATCGGCCCAGGCGGCTTTAAGCTTTTGCCGGGCCCATGTCGGTAAACTGAAATTACCGGATAATTATTTTGAGGATATTGACATCCATATTCATGTCCCGGCCGGGGCTATCCCCAAGGATGGGCCGTCGGCCGGAGTAACCATGGCCACTGCCCTTTATTCCGCTATTTCCGGCCGCCAAGTTCGATCTGATATCGCCATGACCGGTGAGATTACCCTGCGGGGCCGGGTCTTGCCCATTGGCGGCCTCAAAGAAAAGGCTCTGGCCGCTCTGCGGGCCGGGATCAAGACGGTCATCATCCCGGATGAGAACAAAAAAGATCTGGTGGAAATTCCCAAGGACATCCGGGAGAAGATGGAGTTTATCCCGGTCAGGAATATGAGCCGTATTTTAAACATTGCCTTTAAAAAATAATCAGTCATTCCCGGAAATGTCGGTGAACCAGGGGCGGAGGCGGATTATTATCGCCGCCCTGCTGTTTTTACTTGCCACCCTGTTAAGCGGCAACCTCTGGCATTATGCCAAAACTCCTCTGAACACCGGGGCCTCCAAGTCTCCGGTGATCATCTACATCCCCGCAGGTGCCTCATTTAAGCAGATTCAGCATATTTTGAGCCGCGCCGGTTTAATAGAACCGGATCGCCGTTTTCTTATTCTGGCCCGTTTAACCGGGGCTGTGGGCCGCTTACGGGCCGGGGAATACCGTCTGCCAGGCCGGATTTCGCCCTTGGATTTATTACGTCGTCTGCGCCAAGGCAAGACTCTGCGCCATTTCTTAACCATTCCCGAGGGAGCCAATATCTTCCAGGCCGCCAGAATCATTGCCGATAGCGGCCTGACTGATGAGCGGCAGGCCCTGGCTCTCTTCCATGACCCTGATTTTATTCACTCCCTGGGCTTGAATGAGACTAATCTCGAGGGCTATCTCTTCCCGGATACCTACTCCTTTAAACGGGGGATGACGGCCCGCTCGGTGATTGGCCGCATGGTAAAGAGGATGACAATTAAATTCAGCGAGGAGTGCCGTCAGCAAAACCCGGATAACAAGGTAATTATAGACTGCGATCTATTAAAGGCGTCAAGTCCGGCGGATTCCCCGGCCGCCGGGGGCTATCTTCATCTCAAGGCCCGTGAAGCTCTCATCCTGGCCTCTATTGTTGAAAAAGAGACCGCCGCCCCGGCAGAGCGGCCGATAATCGCCGAGGTCTTTATAAATCGTTTACGAAAAGGAATGCGCCTACAGACCGATCCCACGGTTATCTACGGCTTAAAAAAATTCCATTCTCCCCTCACCAAAATTGACCTGAGAACCCCGACCCCCTATAACACCTACATCTTGCCCGCCCTGCCGCAAGGCCCCATCTGTAATCCCGGTTCCGCCGCCCTGCGGGCGGTTATGCGCCCCACTCCGGGCCATTATTATTATTTTGTCTCCCGTCACAATGGCCGCCATTCCTTTTCCACCACCCTCAAAGAGCATAATCGGGCGGTACGCAGATATAGAGGCCTTTGACAAAATGAATGATTGAGGGTTTAAGGGGTTTGTTTTACCGGTAAAATAATGTATTTTAGCAACGTTGGTAACTATTCAACGTAATGTCAGAAAGTACCAACCACCAGAATGTAACTGTCCGGCAGACTCCAAGCAGGGGGTACTGCTGAACAGTCATAGACTGTAAAAATTATTAAGAGGTGCAGCATGAAATCAAGAATCCGTCTCCAGGCTCTGCGAGAATTAGCCGGCGGCCGCCAAAGTGGTTTTTCCTTAATTGAATTATTGATTGTCATGGTCATTCTTGGCCTGTTAGCCTCTCTTGTCGGCCCCAAGATGTTCAGTAAGCTGGGGATGGCCAAGCAGAAAACGGCCCAGACCCAGATTGAAATGTTAATGACCGCCCTTGATTCATACCGCCTTGATGTCGGGCGCTATCCCTCTTCACAGGAAGGGCTGGAGGCCCTGGTGCACAATACCGGTAATGACAAATGGCATGGCCCCTATTTAGCTAAAGGGCTACCCAAGGATCCCTGGGGCAATGACTATCATTATCAGAATCCCGGTGAACATGGTGAAGTTGATATAACCTCCTATGGGGCCGACGGCACCAGCGGCGGTGAGGGTGAGAACGCCGATATCGGCAGCTGGCAGTAATAAATGTACAATCAATTTAAAAAAATAAATTTCTGGTTTGTTCTCGGCCTGGATGTCCTGCTGTTAAGTTGCGCTCATATCCTGGCCTATTGTATACGTTTTGCTCAGCTCAGCACTCCTGAATGGCACCGTATAGCCCTTGTTCTGCCATTTTTACTGCCCTTTAAAATTATCGTCTTCTCCATGTTGGGGCTTTATCGCGGCATGTGGCGTTATACCGGTATTAATGATCTGTTAAAGGTTATCAAGGCCGTAGTCATTACTACCATTACCGCCCTTGCTGTTCTGGCGCTGGTCAATCGTTTAGAGGGTTTCTCACGTTCCGTCTTCATCCTTGACGGTATCCTTACCCTGTTTTTTATCGGCGGTTTTCGTCTCGCTCTCCGCCTTTATTATCAACATTCCGGCGGCAGTTTTTTCGCCCTTGACCGGGCCGCCCGCCTGTCTCAAAAAAAGCGGCTGTTGATTATCGGGGCCGGAGACGCGGCCGAAAAGATGGTGCG
>JAJSAA010000226.1 GCA_024274995.1 Deltaproteobacteria bacterium | reverse complement strand
ATTCTGCGCAGTATCGGCAGCCTGTTAGACAGCAAGGCAAGACGTGCGGCGCTTCAACTGTTGAAATCGCATCCATCATCTCTAATTCGTGAGCGAATCACCAATCCCTAAACTCAAATAAAAAAACATGAGTGAACATAAAGACTTTATCCGTGACATAATCGCCTCCGACCTCGCGGCCGGCAAAAATGAAGGCCGGGTGGTAACGAGATTCCCGCCGGAACCCAATGGTTATCTCCATATTGGCCATGCCAAATCCATCTGCCTTAATTTCGGGGTAGCGGCGGAAAATTCGGGGGGTGTCTGCCATCTGCGTTTTGATGACACCAATCCCAGCAAAGAAGAGGTTGAGTATGCCGAATCCATTATGGAAGACGTTAAATGGCTGGGTTTTGCCTGGGGCGACAAACTCTTTTACGCCTCTGATTATTTTGAGCGTTTTTACGAATACGCCGAGCAGTTAATCAAAATAGAGCTGGCCTATGTCTGCGATTTAAGCGCCGATGAGATCCGCCAATACCGCGGCACCCTCACTGAGCCGGGGCGTGACAGCCCCTATCGCAGTCGTTCAATAACCGAGAATCTCGATCTCTTCCGCCGCATGCGCGCTGGAGAGTTCAGCGAAGGCAGCCACGTTCTGCGGGCCAAAATAGATATGGCCTCACCCAATCTCAATATGCGTGATCCAGCCATCTACCGGATCAAAAACTCTAGCCATCATAGAACCGGCAACAAGTGGTGCATCTATCCCATGTACGACTTTGCCCATTGCCTCTCCGATGCCATTGAGGGTATTACCCACTCACTCTGCACCCTGGAGTTCCAGGATCACCGCCCCCTTTATAACTGGTTTTTAGAAAAGCTGCAGACCAGACACCGCCCCCGGCAAATTGAGTTTTCCCGGCTTAATCTTACTTATACGGTAATGAGTAAACGTAAACTCCTGCAAATGGTTGACGAGCAGCTGGTGGACAGCTGGGATGATCCGCGGATGCTCACCATCTCCGGACTCCGGCGACGGGGCTGCCCGCCAGGCGCTATCCGCGCCTTTTGCGCCATGATCGGCATCAGCAAAAAGGACAGCCGCATTGACATGGGGGTTCTGGAGAACTGCATGCGGGAGGAATTAAACGAATCAGCCCCCAGAGCCCTGGGGATATTAAGGCCGCTTAAACTCATCATTGATAATTACCCCGAGCAGGAGGAAGAAGAGCTTGAGGCCATGAATCATCCCAAAAAGCCGGAGATGGGGAGGAGAATGGTACCCTTCTGCCGTGAACTCTACATTGAGAAAAGCGACTTCCTGGCTGAAGCACCCAGAAAATTTTTCAGGCTCACTCCAGGTCGTGAGGTACGTCTGCGCTTCGCCTATCTCATTACCTGCACAGGGCTTGAAAAAAACGAGGCAACCGGGGAGTTGGAGGTTCATTGCACCTATGACCCGGCCAGCCGCGGCGGTACCGCTCCTGACGGCCGCAAGGTCAAGGGCACCATTCACTGGGTATCGGCCCGCCACGGGGTCAGAGCTCAGGTACGACTATATGACCGTCTCTTCGCGGTGGAAGACCCGGAGAGCGGAGTGGATGATTTTAAAACCCACCTGAATTTAAATTCCCTTGAGGTTCTCAATAATTGTATCCTTGAGCCCTCTTTGGGGCAGGCGACAGCCGGGAAACATTATCAATTTGAGCGCCAGGGATATTTTTATACGGATCCCCAGGATCATAAACCAGGAAAGCCGGTTTTTAATCGAACGGTAAGTCTGCGGGACAGCTGGAGCAGAAAGAAATAGAGCAACTATTCGACGTTGGGTTATACACGGCCCAGGAGAAAATTTTCCACCATATCCACCTCACGCTTACTGCCGATAATGAGGGGCACCCGCTGGTGCAGGGACTCCGGCACAATATTTAAAATATTGCGGCCGTCGCCAGTGATAGCCCGGCCGCCGGCCTGCTGAACCAAGAAGGCAAAAGGGGCCGCTTCGTAAAGGAGTCTGAGCTTCCCATTTGGCAGCTGTGGATTCTTTTTATCCTTGGGATACAGGAATATACCACCAGCAATCAGGTTACGATGAAAATCAGAAACCAGAGTGCCTATATAACGAGCGCTTAACGGGCGACCGTCAGCCTCATCCACATCCTTGACATAATCGACATAACGGCTTATTCCCTCATCCCAGAAGCGGCTGTTACCCTCGTTAATACTAAAGTATTTAGCCCGCTCTGGAATCTTCATATCAGGATGGGACAGATAAAATTCGCCAACACTGGGATCCAGGGTAAAGCCCTGAACACCATCGCCAGTGGTAAAGACTAACATGGTGCTTGAGCCGTAGATAATATAACCGGCCGCCACCTGTTCAGAGCCCTTTTGCAACAAATCTTCAAGGGTACCCTGGCCCATGGTCAGAGAAGAACGACGGCGATGAATGGAAAAAATAGTGCCGATACTGACATTGACGTCGATATTAGACGAGCCGTCCAAGGGGTCAATAGCCAGGGTATATTTGCCCTCATAGCCCTCGGCCACCGGTACTACGTCGTCCTCCTCTTCAGAGGCGATAGCACATAGATAGCCGCAGCGGGACATCCGCTTTTTAATGGTGTTATTGGCAAATTCATCCATTTTCTGGACATTTTCGCCCTGGACGTTTATCTTACCGGAGAGTCCGATAATATCGGCCAATCCGGCCATATTAACCTACGCGGAGATGGTCTTGGCGGCCACAATAAGCTCCGCGAGCAAACCGGACAACTCGCCGGTGGCCTCGGGGTGCAGACGCTGAATATCCAGAATATAACGACTGACGGTAATTCCTAATGGTCTATTCATAGTTTCTCCTGAAAACATGTTTTATTGGCAACTTATCGGCAGGAAGATACCTCATAAATAAAAAAATTTCACATTATCTTTTAGAGGATCGATCAGGAAAACAAAAAGTTTCAACGTCTATTCCGGCCCTTTTCTTCGAGCCTGGCAAGGCGATGATGCCTGTCGGCAATCTCCAGGCTGTTCATTCATGAAGCGCTTACATAAATACTATGACAATTCGTAAATTCAGCGCCTGGATTATTCTTATTACCCTCATTATAACCCCCTTTATAAATTGGCGTCTCGGGGCGGTGATCTGGCTCTGCGCCTGGATTATCTATGTCCTGCAGATGTTTATTACCCGCGTCCGCCGTCCACCGTCTGATCAATAATAATTACAGCATTCAATTGCCCCTTGAGCTTTTAAATGTTAGTATCTGGGGTTACGGTACGATAAAATTTCTGTTTTCGGCATTCAGCCTTCATCCCCCCACGGACTAATAATGATAAAATGATAAAGAGACTATTTAAATTGATGCGGGTTAAATTAAATTCCGGCAGCGCCAAACGCCCTTCTGCCCCGCCCGCCGCGCCGGCAGCCAGAGAAAAGGCCGCCGCCCCCGATCAGGCGGCGAGTAGTTCTGCTGCCGGCAATAAACATACCGCCCAAGAATCAACTAAAAAGAAATATCGACGGCCGGCCCCGGCCCCCAAAGCCAAGACCACGCCATGGGATATCAACAAGTTTGAAGTAGTTCCAGAGCCAGGCAAGACTCGTTTTCATGATCTCAATCTGCCCCTGGATCTTATGCACGCCATTGCCGATCTCGGATTTCAATACTGCACCCCTATTCAGGCCGAGACCATTGCCCAGACCATGAAGGGAGCGGATGCCATCGGCCAGGCTCAGACTGGTACCGGAAAGTCGGCCGCCTTTCTTATTGCCATCATGTGCGCCCTGCTGGCCGACAAGAACGCCAAACGTCAGAAAGGTGTACCAAGGGCGCTGATAATTGCCCCCACCAGAGAATTAGTGATGCAAATTGCCAACGACGGGCAAAAGCTGGCCAAATACTGCCGCCTGAATATTGGTGCCGTCTTCGGCGGCATGGATTATGAAAAGCAGCAGCGGGAGATTGAAGGGCGGCCCATTGACATTCTGGCCGCTACCCCAGGTCGGCTCATTGATTTCCAACGCCGCCGAATTGTTGATCTCAGCGCCGTAAAAACCATGGTCATTGATGAGGCAGACCGTATGCTCGATATGGGGTTCATCCCCGATGTCCGGCGAATCGTTAACAGTACTCCCGCCAGGGGAGAACGTCAGACCCTGATGTTCTCCGCCACCATAACCACTGACGTTCAGCGCCTCGCCAGCCAATGGTGCAAGAATCCTATTAAAGTTGAGGTCGCGGCAGAGAATGTCGCGGTGGATACCGTAGAGCAGATCATCTACCTTGCCACGGCTGAGGAAAAATACAGTATTCTATATAATATGGTAGTCGGTCAGAAATTAGACAAGGTATTGGTCTTCACCAACCGCCGCGATGAGACCAGACGGCTTACAGAACGGCTGACCCGCAATAATATAAGCTGCGATATGCTCTCAGGTGACGTGGCCCAGAAAAAGAGAATGACCACTCTGGAGAATTTCAGGAATGGCCGGATTAAGGTGCTGGTGGCCACCGATGTGGCGGGACGGGGCATCCATATTGATGGAATCAGCCATGTGTTTAATTACTTTCTGCCCTATGAGCCGGAAGATTATGTCCACCGCATCGGGCGTACCGGCCGGGCCGGCCACCATGGCACAGCCATCAGCTTTGCCGATGAAGAGGCGGCCTTTTATCTGCCGGATATCGAAAAATTTATTGACCACAAATTAAAATGTGTTTATCCAGATGACGAGTTGTTAAAAGCCCCTCCCAAGGGTACAGGCAGACCTGCCGCTGAGAAAAACAAGGGGCAGGGCGGCAAGCGCTATAAAGAAGGCGGCCCGCGAAAAGGGGGGCCAGGCAGAGGCCATCGGCGGCCGGCATCAGGTAATACCGCCCGTAACAGCCAGCGGCGGCATTGATAACTGGAAAAGCAGCACCTCGAACATTATCAGAATAAAAAAACGTACCTTATAGTTGTTCCAAGAGAACAAAATAAATGATTATAGTTTGTGAATAAAAGAATGCATCTCCCCGTTACAAATATCCGTAACTTATCGTCGAACGATTTTAAATAGAGTT
>JAJSAA010000225.1 GCA_024274995.1 Deltaproteobacteria bacterium | reverse complement strand
TGCTCCGGGCTGCGGCTGTCTTCATCCGGCGGCTGCATGGCGAGCAGGGCCGCGATGGTCTGATCGGGGATAAAATCATTGGCGTAGAGATTGGCTCCAAGCGCAGCCAGGTCGCCGGCTTTTTTTATTCTATTCTTTAAAATTTGACTATCTTTGTTCATCTTTTATCTTATTTTCTTATTTATTAGGTAACCATTCAGCGAGGGCGGCAAAATACCCTCAACTCGTAAGCGCAGCTGAATAGTTACTATTTATTATTGGTTATTATTTTACTTGTTTCTTGTGTCAGTCGCAGAACCAGCTCTGCTGCTGTCAGGGGCAGGGCGCCGGTTCCGCAGCTTGGGGTGATGAGGCTACGTTCTAATATGGCGGTTCGATCCCAATTGCCGCCGCATAATTGCTCTACCTGGCTTTCCCAGAGCCGGGCCAGAGAGGTGGCGGTTTCTTTGGCTATGAGTTTCTCGTTGGCGGTGGGGACAATTCCCCAGGCGATGATCCCACCCTGGTCGAGGAAGGCGTGAACATCTTTTTTGCAGGCGATCAGACGGTCAAAATAGCCATAGGCATCAAAACTTAAAATATCCAGACCCAATGAAAGCAGAAACGACCAGTCGGTGTTAGCACAGACATGAATACCGGCCAGGCCGCCGGACTGTTGGATGGCGCCGATAACTTCAGCCAGATCCTGGGCGATATCTTCCAGGGCTATGCTGATAAAGGCCGATGAACCAAGGCCGGACAGGGCAGGTTCATCAATGAAAATGATGACCGGCCGTTCGTTATCCCGCAGAAATTCAACCTGCCAGGCAGCTTTCATGGCTAAATTCTTTACTGTTATATCCCTGAATTCTGGATTGTAATAGCCCAGTTTGTGATTCTTGTCATGCAGCCCGGTGAGGAGGGTGAATGGGCCGGTAATTTGGCCTTTAACGGCGCTGGGAGCGGTATCCAACAAGGAATCACGCAGGGCATATATGCCCCTGGCCCGTTTGGCGCTGAGCGTGAAACGGGAGTTAAGCAGCAGGGAGTGGTCTTCACTAACCCGCAGGTATTCTTCGTAGAAGGCTAACTGCTCGGCCTCAAAATCAGGGCTGCCGAGGTCGAACCAGGTATTGTTCTCGGTTTCAAACAGACCGGGGAGATCCTCGACAAACTGGTTTAACATCCTCTCTAAGGGATTGGATGGCAGTTGAGGCCAGAGGGGAATCTCCGGTGTGTGGGCCATTATCATCCGCAGGGCCTGGTCATAATCGTCTACTGGCAGACTGCCGATAAGCAAGGCCCTGCCCCGGGGAGTGAATTTAGTTTTATTAGTCATACCCGTTAGATATCCAAAAAGGTGAAATTAGGCATAAAAGTATTTGTTAAGCTTATATTACCACAGGCTATTAGCTATCAACTTCATGAACTGATGTCAAATGATTTATTTCACGCCCCCAGCCTTGACTGAATAGGCAAAGTTGTTTATTTTGTCGCAGGAGCATTGCTGGTTACATATTAAGGTTGTGTTTCCGCAGTAGAAAACAGAGCGAGGGTGGTGAAATTGGTAGACACGCTAGACTTAGGATCTAGTGCCTGACGGCATGGGGGTTCGATTCCCCCCTCTCGCACCAGTAAAAGAGATATTATTTTGGAAACGCCGGCTGGTCAAATATGACACTGGCGTATTTTTCTTTTGTCAGTTAATCAAAAACGGTCGATAAATAAATAAAAAGGATGGAATGGTTATGGAAGTAGCGGTTGAAGATATCAGTAATTTACGTAAATCAATCAAGATCACTCTGCCTCAGGAGGCGGTTGGCCCGCATATGGACGCGGCCTATAAAAAAATGCAGTCTGGTGCCGCCCTCAAGGGGTTTCGTAAGGGTAAGGTGCCGAAAAAGGTTATGGAAAAAACCTATGGCGAGCGGATCAAAAACGAGGTTAGTGAAAAATTGATCCAGGATACCTATTTTGACGCTCTAACCGAGACTAAGTTGGAGGCGGTGGTTCATCCTGATATTAAATCCTATGAATTTAAGGATGACGGCAGTTTTTATTATGAGGCTGAGATAGAGATAAAGCCGGAAATTGAACTGGGCCAATACAAGGGGCTGGAGATTGAACACCCGGAAATTGTGGTTGATGAGGATGAAATCGCCAAGCACATCGAAAATACCAGGCGGGAACTTGCTCCTTTAAAGACCGTTGAAGATCGAGGCGCCGAGATGGATGACCTGATCATCATAGATTTTCAGGGCTTTGAGAACGGCACTCCCATTAAGCACGCGGCGGGAACTGAATATTCTCTCGATATCGGCAGCGGTACGAACGGCAAGGAATTTGAGGAGATGCTGCTTGGTCTCAAAAAAGGAGAGGAGACGGAGCGCAATGTCAAATTCCCGCCCGATTTTGCCAATACAGTTCTGGCTGGCAAGGAAATTGATTTTAAGATAACAGTCAAAGATCTTAAAGAGCGGATAAAGGCTGCCATAGACGATGATTTTGCCCAGGATGTGGACGAAGAATTCAAGACCCTTGATGATCTGAAGGTCTATGTCCGCGCTCAGATCAAGGCCGAAAAAGAAAAGACTATGGACGGTGATGTCGCTGATAAGATTATGCTGAAGTTAATGGACAGTCATGATTTTGATTTGCCGGTTCGCCTGGTGGCTTATGAAATAAATGAATTGGTCAAGGAATTGGAGGGCAATCTGGAACGTCAGGGGCTGAGCGTCGAGGCCGCTGGTCTGACCCGTGAGAAATTGGCCGAGCAGTATAAAGAATCCGCCGAGCGCCGGATAAAGGGCGATTTTATCCTCAAAAAAATAGCTGAGCAGGAGGATATAAAGCTGGCGGAGGAGGATATTGAAAAGGGCTATGAGCGGATCGCTCAACAGTACAACATGACCGTGGCCGATGTTAAGGGCTATTTTAAGGGCCGTAACGATATTATGCCCTTTATGCACGAGCTTTTAAACGAGAAGATAATTAAGTTTTTGTGTGATGAAGCCAAGATCGTTTTTGTTACGGCCACGGATGAAAGCAAGGAGACCACGGAGGCCGCATCATGAGCCTGATCCCCATGGTTGTGGAGCAGAGTCCGAGGGGCGAGAGAGCCTATGATATTTATTCCCGCCTCTTAAAGGAGCGGATTATCTTTCTCGGTACGGCGGTGACAGATGATATTGCCAACCTTATTATCGCCCAGCTTCTGTTTCTTGAGGCAGAAGACCCGGAAAAGGATATTACCTTTTATATAAATTCACCCGGCGGAGTGGTTACCGCCGGTATGGCTATCTATGATACCATGAATTATGTCAAATGTGACATCGCCACTCTGTGTATGGGGCAGGCGGCCAGCATGGGGGCGATATTATTAACCGCGGGTACGGAAGGCAAACGCTATTCCCTGCCTAATTCCCGTATTCTCATTCACCAGCCCATGGGCGGTTATCAGGGCCAGGCCTCTGATATAGATATTCACGCCCGGGAGATTATTCGTATGCGGCAGGATTTAAATAAGATCCTGGCCCATCATACCGGTCAGAAGGTGAATAAAATTCAACGGGATACGGAACGTGATTACTTTATGAGCGCCGATGAGGCCAAGAAATACGGTTTAATTGATAAGGTGCTGAATAAACGCGTCATGTCCGATACCGGGGAGTAAATAGAGATGAGTAAAAAGAAAGATAAGGATGTGGTGGATTCTATAGTATGTTCTTTCTGCGGCCGTGACAGCGGAGAGGCTGAGAGGATTATTGCCGGCCCTGGGGTTTATATATGCGATGAGTGTATTGAGCTTTGTAGTGATATGGTTAAGGAGGGCCGGAAAAATATCCCGGAGCAGGATTTGCTGAACTCTGATGTACTTCTCAAACCCCGTGAGATAAAGGAGCGTCTTGACGAGTATGTCATTAGTCAGGATAAGTCCAAGAAGGCTCTTGCCGTGGCGGTACACAATCATTACAAACGGATTACCTGCCAGCATCATGACTTAGATGATGTTGAGCTCCAGAAAAGTAATATTCTGCTAATTGGCCCTACGGGCAGCGGCAAGACCCTGATGGCCCAGACCCTGGCCCGTATCCTGAATGTTCCTTTTGCCATGGCCGATGCCACCACCCTTACAGAGGCTGGTTATGTGGGGGAGGATGTCGAGAATATTCTGGTCAATCTTCTCCAGGCGGCTGATTACGACAGCAAACGGGCGGTGCGCGGGATTATCTATATTGATGAAATTGATAAAATTGCTCGTAAATCGGATTCTGCCTCCATCACCCGGGACGTGTCTGGCGAGGGGGTACAGCAGGCTCTCTTGAAAATCATCGAAGGGACGGTGGCCTCGGTGCCGCCCAAGGGTGGACGCAAACATCCTCAGCAGGAGTATATTCGACTTGATACCACCAATATTCTCTTTATCTGCGGCGGTGCCTTTGTGGGGCTTGATAAAGTTGTACGCGGCCGCAAGGGCTCAAAGTCAATGGGTTTTGAGGCCAAGGTAAAGGTCAAAAGCAAGAAGAAAATGGGCGAAATTCTGGCCATGCTGCAACCTGAGGATCTGCTCCGTTTTGGCTTGATCCCGGAATTTGTCGGCCGTTTGCCGGTGGTCGCTACTATGAATGAACTTGAAGAAGAAGATCTCATCCGTATCCTGCGGGAGCCGAAAAACGCCCTGGTAAAGCAATACAAAAAATTATTCGCCTACGACCATATCCGTCTGCGTTTTACGGAAGGGGCGCTGACCGCCATTGCTGCTGAGGCGGTGAAGCGTAAGTCCGGAGCCCGGGGGCTGCGTGCGGTGATGGAGGAGGCTATGCTTGATATCATGTATGAGTTGCCCTCTAAAGAGGATGTCCGCGAATGTGTGATTAGTGAGCAGGTTATTCTGCATGGCGATTATCCCGTTGTTATATACGAGAACGAGAAAAAAAGCGCCTGAACCTTTGAGGAAAGAGAATCTTGAGCGTTGATAATGATATAAAAGTTTTGCCCGTCATGCCTCTGCGTGATATCGTGGTGTTCCCTTATATGGCGGCGCCCCTGATCGTCGGCCGGGAAAACTCTATTAAGGCGTTGGAATACGCCATGAATAACAACACAGAGATTATTCTTGTAGCTCAGGTTGATGCCGTTATCAATGCGCCTAATGCCGCGGATCTTCATCAGACAGGCACTATCTCCAAGGTTCTCCAGCTCTTGCGGCTGCCCGATGGTACTATTAAGGCCCTGGTGGAGGGTAAACGGCGCGGGTTGCTGGTTGAATTTCTTAATCAGCCCGACTTTTTCATGGGGCGGGTTGAGGATATCAAGGAGAATAACGAATATGACCTTAAGAATATTGCCTATCAGCGGCAATTATTGCTTTCCTTTAAAAGCTATGCCGCCCGTCATAAGAAAATTTCGCCGGAGGTGGTTAAATCGGTGGAGAGTATAGCTGATCCGGCCAGGTTTATAGATGTTCTGGCCTCGCATCTGCCGGTTAATTCTGCTGACAAACAATCAATTCTAAGCAAAATCAACCTGCGTGAACGATACGCTCTGGTTCTGGATATTGTTAGCCGCGAGCTGGAGTTAACTGAATTAGAGGGGGTTATTCAGGCCAGAGTTCGGAAAAAACTGGCCAAGACCCAGCGTGACTATTATCTCACTGAGCAGATAAAGGTAATAAAGAAGGAAATCGGGCCGGACAATGATGAACATGGTGCCGAGCTTGATGACCTGGCCCGGCGCATAAAAAACAAGAATATGCCGGTTGTGGCGCGGGAGAAGGTGGAGCAGGAGCTGAAGAAATTAAAACCTATGCCTCCCTCATCTGCCGAGGCCACGGTGGTGCGGAACTATCTGGATTGTATCCTGAACCTGCCATGGCAGGACAAAAGTGAGTCTGAATTGAATATTAATCAGGCTGAAAAGGTGCTGGATGAGGATCACTACGGGCTGCGTAAGCCCAAGGAACGTATATTGGAGTATCTGGCGGTTCAGGCCCAGGTAGAGAAACTCCACGGTCCCATTCTCTGTCTTGTCGGCCCGCCTGGAGTGGGTAAGACCTCTCTGTGCAAGTCGGTGGCCAGGGCCATGGAGCGGGAATTTGTTCGTATCTCCCTGGGCGGTGTCCGGGATGAGGCTGAGATCAGGGGACATCGGCGCACCTATATCGGGGCTATGCCGGGGCGGATCATCCAGGCCTTGCGCAAGGTAAAGGTCAATAACCCGGTATTTTGCTTAGATGAGGTTGATAAGATGAGTACAGACTTCCGGGGTGACCCTGCCGCCGCTCTTCTTGAGGTCTTGGATTCGGAGCAGAATACGGCCTTTAACGACCATTTTCTTGATTTGGATTACGACCTTTCCGATATTTTTTTTATTACCACCGCCAATTCTCTGCATTCCATTCCCGTCCCCTTACAGGATAGAATGGAAATTATTGTCCTGGAAGGCTATACCGAGGAGGATAAAATGGCCGTTGCCCAAGGGTTTCTGGTGCCTAAACAAAGGGTGGAAAATGGTTTTAATAAAGGTGAGGTGGTATTTAACAGCGCCGGTATTCTGGAAATTATCCGCCGTTATACCCGTGAGGCCGGAGTCCGAAATCTGGAACGTGCCATTGCCAGTATTTATCGTAAAATTGCCAGGCGGCGGCTTAGTGAGGGAAATAAGCAATTACGTTACCGGGTTACCGGCCGCGGGGTAGGGAAGTATCTTGGTACCGCCAAGTATCGCTTTGGGGTTGCCGAGGAACAGGATGCCGTAGGTCTCACCACCGGTCTGGCCTGGACTGAGGTGGGCGGTGAGATTCTGCAGATTGAAACCGTCTTGCTGCCAGGCAGTGGTAAGCTCTTGATTACCGGCAAGCTGGGAGACGTTATGCAGGAATCGGCCCAGGCGGCATTAAGCTATGTCCGCTCCCGGGCCAATCGCCTGGGGATTGCCAGCGATTTTTACGAAAAGATTGATATTCATATTCATGTTCCCGAAGGGGCAATTCCCAAGGACGGCCCTTCGGCCGGGATAACCATGGTCACCTCCATCGTCTCCGCTCTTTTGTATTTGCCGGTGCGGCGTGATTTGGCCATGACTGGTGAGATTACCCTGCGAGGCAGGGTGTTGCCCATAGGCGGGCTTACCGAGAAATTATTAGCCGCCAGGCGGGCCAATATTACCCACGTCCTGGTGCCTAAGGAGAATGAGCGTAATCTGCGGGATGTCCCGGAAAAGGTGATTAACAGTCTGCATATTGAACTGGTGGATCATGTGGATAATGTCCTGGAAACGGCCATTATTGTCCCGGCAGGCGGCTCCATATTCCGGGACAGCGGTACAGATCTCTTTTGTCCGGATATTATGTTACCCAACGATGGTTTACATGCTCCGGAGAATACCCTGGCCTGTTAACTGGAGGGATAATACCTCATTGGTCAGTGGGTTATAATTTCACTGTCGGGACGATAATTAGCTTGACTAATTATCGTCGTCTATGTTAAAAGTCTCAACGAAATTTGGGCGGTTAGCTCAGCTGGGAGAGCATCGGCCTTACAAGCCGAGGGTCACAGGTTCGATCCCTGTACCGCCCACCACAAATTTTGGAGCCGTAGCTCAGCTTGGTTAGAGTGCC
>JAJSAA010000224.1 GCA_024274995.1 Deltaproteobacteria bacterium | reverse complement strand
CTTCTATGAAAATGACCGACGATTTTTAAAACAATTTTAGTCCCGGTTATCTGTTACATCGTAATTTTACCACTCTGATACCATAATGAAATTTACCGTAAACTGGCTCAAGCAATATGTCGATTTTGATCTGTCAGTCGAAGATCTGGCTGAACGTTTGACGATGTTGGGTCTTGAGGTAGATGCTGCTACCCCGTTATATCAAACCCTTACAGAAATTAAGGTGGCCGAGGTAATAACCGTAGATCAACATCCTCAGGCCGACCATCTCTCTGTATGCACAATTCAGGTAGGTGGAGAAGTGAAACGGGTTGTTTGCGGCGCGCCTAACGTACGGCCCGGCCTGCTTAGCGCCATTGCCCTGCCCGGTGTTGTCATGCCGGAAGGTTTCAAGATCAAAAAATCAAAGCTGCGGGGCGAGGTTTCCGAGGGAATGCTTTGCTCTGAGAAGGAATTAGGCTTAAATGACAGTCACGCCGGAATTATCGAACTGCCTGAATCATGTGCGGCAGGCCAAAGCCTGCGGCAGGCCCTTAATCTCGAGGATACCCTGATCGAGGTTGATCTCACCCCTAACCGCCCGGACTGTACCAGCGTTATCGGCGTTGCCAGGGAAATTGCGGCCTTCAGCGGCTCTTCTTTAAAGTTGCCGGAGGCGGATATCAGTATACCGGTTTCGGGTTCTTCGAGCAGTACATCATTTTCCGTTGAGGTGCGGGACAGCACCCTCTGCCCCCGTTACACCGCTCAACTCCTGCGGGGGGTCAAAATCGGCCCCTCCCCGGCCTGGCTCCAGCGTCTGCTTACCGCGGTGGGATTGCGTCCCATCAATAATATTGTTGATATAACCAATTTTGTCATGCTGGAATACGGCCAGCCCCTGCATGCTTTCGACTTTAATAAACTCAGCGGTGACAAAATTATTATCCGCCAGGCTCTCAGTGGGGAAAAAATCACTACCCTTGATGACGTTGAACGCCTTCTTGAACCTGACATGCTGGTTATCTGCGATGAAAACAAACCTGCCGCGGTGGCGGGTATCATGGGCGGAGGGGGTAGTGAGGTTGATAATTCCACCTCCGAAATTTTGCTGGAAAGCGCCTACTTCAATCCGGTATCCATCCGGCGTACCGCCCGCCGTTTAAAGCTCTCCACCGATGCCTCATACCGTTTTGAACGCGGTATTGACCCCCAGGGAACCATTAAGGCCCTGAACCGGGCCATTTCCTTGATGGTGCGTTATGGCGGGGGTGAACCCGCTGGCTCCATGGTTGACTGCCAGGGCACTATACCGGAGATCAAACCAATAAATCTCCGGGTACAGCGCACCGCCAATCTGCTTGGTGCTGATTTCACCCTGGAAGAAATCAGCACTATGCTGAACGCCATCGAAGTTACCGGCATCAAGATAAATGAAGACACCCTGCTGGTCACTCCGCCCAGTTTTAGAGTTGATCTGGAACGAGAAATAGACCTGGTGGAGGAAATTGCCCGTTTAAAAGGCTATAATGAAATCCCCACCACCCTGCCCACCGTGCCCATGGCCTTTTCTTCCCAGACCGAAGATCGCCTGCTCCGCCGCAAGATTAGTCATATAATGACCGGTCTTGGCTGCTCGGAGGCCATTAATTACAGTTTTACCGATCCAGCCAATCTTGACAAACTAACCCTCGATGAAAATGACCATAGACGGCGGACGATAAAGATCATGAATCCTCTTTCCGAGGAACAAAGCATCATGCGTACCACCCTCCTGCCCGGCCTGCTTGAAAATGCCCGGCATAACATAAATCACCAGAGCAATGACTTAAAGCTTTTTGAGATTGGCAAGGTATTTCTGCCGATAGACGGTCAGGAACAACCCCTTGAAGAACAGCATCTCAGCGCCGCCTTCAGCGGCCGTCGGCAGTTAGATGGGCCGCCGGTACATTTTGGCACCACCCCCTTTGATATCTATGATGCCAAAGGAATTGCTGAAAATATATTAAATGAAATTCGCCTCGAAGCCCATTTTATTATGGGTTCTGAGGCCCCTTACAGCCTCCCAGGGCCGTTTCTTACCATTGAGTCGGCCGGCAAATACCTTGGTGAACTCGGTAAATTTTCCCCCACGGCTCTCAAGGCTTTTGGCATTAAGGAGGAAGTATATTTCTTGGATCTTAACTTAGATAATGTGGGAGCCGCCCGGACTGCCGGCATAAAATTCAAACCGCTGTCCCGTTTTCCAGCTGTTAAACGCGATTTGGCCATAATAATTGATAATGGAGTCGGGGCAGGCGAGATTGTCAACGCCATTAACAACGAGGGGTTTAAGTATTTGCAACAAGTTGAAATATTTGACATTTACCAGGGAAATCCAATAAGTGAGGGGCAAAAGAGTGTAGCTCTGTCACTCACCTATCATTCTGATAAGAATACCTTGAAGGACAAGGCGGTAGCAAAGATTCAAAACAAGATTATAGCCTTGCTGGTTGACAAATTCCACGGCAAATTGCGGGAGGCTTAATAATGAGCAAAGAAAATATTACCAGACAGACCTTGACCAAGGCTATTAATGATCGTCTTGGTTTCCCTCAAAATGACGCCGGCGACATGGTTGATCATTTCTTTACCGCCATAAAGGAGAGTCTGCTCAAGGGCGATAATGTCAAACTGGTTAACTTTGGGGCCTTTAAGGTCAGAACTAAGGCCCCCCGGCGGGGTCGTAATCCCCAGACTGGAGAAACTCTTGAAATAGCAGCCCGTAATATGGTATCTTTCAAACCTAGTAAGACCTTGCGCGATAGCGTTAATGAGGGCGGGATAGACAGATAAAGACCTTTCCCGCTGACCAATGGTCTTAAATTTGATGGCGTCGTAAAAAGCTAAGTTATACCGCGCACGGCATCCTACATACAACGAACTTAGGTTACAAAAGTCAAAAAGTATCTCTCTGAATAAACCGCGTTAACTCAAAGAGTTATAGCCTTTTGACAAAATGAGTTCG
>JAJSAA010000223.1 GCA_024274995.1 Deltaproteobacteria bacterium | reverse complement strand
GCCTTAATCGGTCTGGCCTTTAACCAGTTGGCTGGACTTCTCTATTATCAGCCCCGGCCCTTTATGATGGGACTCTGTACCCCCCTGTTGGCTCATGTGCCGGAAAATTCATTTCCCAGTGATCATGCCACCCTGATGTTTGGGGCTGCCCTCTACCTGCTTATGAAGAGAGGAGGGGGAATGTACGGGCTTCCCCTGTTTGCGGCTGCTTGTTTTACCGCCTGGGCCCGGGTATACGTTGGCATCCATTTCCCCTTTGACATGGTCGGCTCTTTGCTTATCGCCCTTGCCGCCGCCGGGTTGACGCTTGGCTTATCTCGATTTTTTACGCCCTTGAATTCCAGCCTGATTCGGGTTATTGAGCTAATACTGGGGCGGTTTTCCATCACTCATCACAAATTCAGTTAATTCCTCTGCCCCCTTACCTTGGGCATAATATATGTCATCATCCATCTCTACTGCGGTTTTGTGGTTTAAAAAGCACGGTTCAAATATTATTATTTTTCTGTTCTTCGGGGCGGCGATTGTTGTCCTTTATCAGATAACGCGTCAGGTTCACCTTCATGATGTCTACCGGCAGATGAGGGCCATATCCGCCAATAAGATTATGCTGGCCTTTCTGTTTACCGTGCTGGGCTACGCAGCCTTAATCGGTTATGACTGGTCGGCACTACGTTACATCGGTAAAAAACTACCTTTTCCCCTGATCGCCTTTATCTCATTCACCGGTTTTTCACTAAGTAATACCATTGGCTTAAGCTGGTTGTCTGGCGGCGCCATCCGTTACCGCTTGTATTCCCGGGCCGGCTTGAAGGCCTCAGAAACGGCCCTGGTTATTGCCTTCTGCACGGTTGGTTTTGCCATTGGTGAAATTATGGTCGGCGGTGTGGCCCTGGTTTCTTATCCTCGGATATTGGCTGATTATTTTTCATTTTCACCCTTTAATGTCCGTCTGGTGGCCGCTGGGCTGTTATCAGGCGCTCTGGCCGTTTTATTTATCCGCAGCCGACGGCACGGTACTATTCATTTTGGTAAAAGATCCTTTCGGCTACCAGGCACCAATATTCTGGCTGGTCAGATTTTATTCTCCATTATGGATATCGGCCTGGCCGGGGCTACTTTTTTTATTCTGCTGCCCGATAACAGCTTCCCCTTTGTCGGGCTGTTAGCTGTTTATGCCGTAGCGCTTATCGCCGGAGTTTTTAGCCAGGTTCCCGGCGGTATCGGGGTCTTTGAGGCCGTAATGGCGGCTGCCTTACATCGTTACGTTCCCCTGGAGATTCTTTCTTCGGCACTTATCACCTATCGGCTTATCTATTATCTGTTTCCCTTTGTTGCTGGTATCCTGTTACTGGTCGCCAGTGAGGGAGCCGTCATGCTTAAGAAGCGCGGCAATGGCGGTCTGGTGGAGAAGCGGCTTAAGCTTATCGGTAATGTTTCTCGTCTGGCTATCCCCCCGGCTTTGGCCGGGCTTACCTTTATTTCCGGGCTGATCCTGCTTCTCGGCAGTTCAATTTCGCTGCCCGTCCATTCACTAATGTTGATCGGGAAGTTCTTTCCGCTGGAACTTATTGAATTATCCCATATGCTGGGCGGTGTTATCGGTATTATCCTGATTATTTTATCCTTTGCCCTTTATCAGCGTATCCAGGCCGCCTTGTGGCTCAGCGGGTTTTTATTTATCTCCGGGGCGGTGATCTCTTTTATCCAGACCCTGGATTATGACCGCGGGTTGGTCATGATCCTGACCCTTGCCCTGTTATTCAGCAGCCGCCGCTTATTTTACCGGCGGGCCAGGTTGTTTTCCAACATCCTTGAGGTGAAATGGATTCTTTTAACTATGGCGGCTCTTGCCAGTTTTGGCTGGCTGTTATTGTTTTCTTTCAAGGCGACCCCATATCAGAATGACCTGTGGTGGAGATTTGCCGTAGACGGTCAGGCGCCAAGGGGATTGCGCACTGCGGCCATTGCCTTGTCCACCTTTCTTATTGTCTATATTCTAAATGTCTTACGGCCGCCCAGACGGCAGATTAAGGAGTCAGACGCATCTTTGTTGGCCACCGCCCGGGAGCTGATTAAAAAGCAGGATAATGCCGATGCCAACTTTGCCTTGACCGGTGATAAAACGCTGTTGTTTTCAGAAAAACGCCACAGCTTTATTATGTTTTCCATTCATAACCGCAGCTGGGTTGCCCTGGGTGATCCGGTGGGTACCTCCACCTCCGAGATGGTTGAGCTTATATGGGATTTTAAGAATATGGCCGCCAAGGAGCAGGGGCACGCGGTATTTTATCAGGTGGGCCGGGAACATCTCGACTGGTATATTGACGCCGGATTTAATCTCTTTAAACTCGGGGAAGAGGCCAGGGTCAGATTAGCCGAATTCGGTCTGGAGGGTGCCAGACGGGC
>JAJSAA010000222.1 GCA_024274995.1 Deltaproteobacteria bacterium | reverse complement strand
TTACCGGCACCATCGGCAGTTGTGCCGGTAATTATAATGTGGAGGTTAAGCTTACTGATAATAATAATGTAACCGATACCAAACTGCTGCCCATTACCGTCAACAACGGCGTCCTGACCGTTACTCCCGCCACGGTTACACTAAATTGCAAGGCCGATAATTCAGTTACCTGCCAGCAGGATTTTACCACCTCAGGGCCGTTGATCGGCAATCTGACTAACTGGGCTCTTAACTGGCAATCGACTAATCCCGGCGGTTTTGTACTCACCGGCAGCGGAACAAATGTTACTGTCCAACAGACCGGAGCCTCCACCCCGGGCAGTGGATATCGTTTTCGGCTTACAGCCCAGGACAGCAGTTGTCCAACCAATACACTTACCACCGCCTGGTCAACTATAGATATTCAATAAGGCAAAGTTACTTATAAACAGGCTCAAAGCCCCATAAGGATAACCGTCACGCGTATTCCCCGGCCATCCGTAAGACATTCCATCTTCACCTCTCCATTATGGAGTTCGATGATGCGTTTAACAATACTCAGCCCCAGACCAGAGCCGCCATAACGTAAAGCTCTGGATTCTTCAATCCGGTAAAATGGTTCAAAAATCCGCGAAAGTTCAACTTCTGACGGGCCTGCCCCCGTATTAGTTATGACTATTGTGACCTTATCTCCCACCGTACCGCCTTTTATCTCTACCCAGCCGCCGGCCTTATTGTACTTAATGGCATTATCTATAATATTTGAAAAGGCCCGTTCTAATTTTTCCACCCTTCCCGGCACCATAAGCTGGGCCGGGAAATGAGATTTAAGTGCTATATTTCCCGCCTCCGCCAATAATTGATAATCCTGAATTAAAGAAGAGAGCAATATTGCTAAATTTACTGGTTCTTTGGGCATCTTGGTCAAAATTTCCAGGGCGGAGAGATCAAGTAAATTTTTAATCAGCCGCTCCATGCGCAGGGTCTGCGTTGTCATTCTGTCAATAATTTCTGAGCACCTGTTGCCCTGCGCGGCATCGGCGGAACGTAATTCATCCAACGACAACCGAATCATGGTCAACGGCGTTTTTAACTCATGCGAGGTGTCACTAAGCAGCCTCTTCTGGCTTAAAAAGGCCCGCTGCAGACGTTCAAAGACCTTGTTCAAGGTTCTGGCCAGAGTACTGAATTCATCCCCCTCACCACCCACTGGAATCCGGCGGTCAAGATGTCGTTCAGTAATTTCGCGGGTCTGATCGTTTATTCTTCTCACCGGTTCAAGAATAATACCGGCCACAAAATAGCTCGCTGCCAGCAGCAGGAGACTGGAAAAAAGCAGACTGCTGAGAACGCCGACAGATATATCCCACAATTCTTCGACAATCACCTCCACAGGCCGGGCCGCACAGACAATAAATTTATGGCCATCGCCACCGGCAATGGCAAACTTCCTCATCCGAAAAGTTACCTCATTTTCATCATCCTGGCCCAGTTCGATCCTGGTTCTTGGAATGGTGCGGCTCACCGTGATACTTTCATCCACCCGCAGTTCCGGCAGCTTTACTATTTTCGCTAATTTGGATTGATAAAGCGGCTTCTTTTTGCCTTTGAGATAAATCTTCAGCCAATAGCCGTCATCGCCGACAAAGGCGGGGGCCCGTCCCTGCCACAGACGCTTATCGACAATCAGCACCGCCCGCTTAGCGACAGCCAGCAACTCGACATCAATAATCCGCCTGGGCTGCTCCACCATCTGCCAGAAAATAATCGCCGAAAAGATCAGACTGGCCCCAAAACCCGCCGCCGTAATCAGCAGGGCGATTTTTTTCCTGACGGTCATCAGTCCCTGTCCCTGACAATATAACCAACTCCACGGATGGTCTTAATTATACCTCCCCGCCCGGAGTCACCAATTTTACGGCGCAAATTCTTGATATGGACGTCCATAAAATTGGACATACTGAATGGATCAAAAGCATCTCCCCAGACATGTTCAGCCAGACTGAAACGGGAGACCGCTCGATTTTTATTATAGAGGAGAAACTCCAGGATGGAGAATTCCCGGGCTGTGAGTTCAAGTGTCCGGCCGCCTCTTGTGACCTCACGGCTTACCGAATCAAGACAGAGATCATTAATTAGAAGCCGGGCATCCTTCTGAGCGCCAAAACGCCTGAAAAGAGCCCGGACACGGGCCAGAAGCTCATCAAGTGAAAAAGGTTTGGCGAGGTAATCGTCCGCCCCAAGATCAAGCCCCTTAATTTTGTCATCACTACCGCCTCTGGCACTCAGCATCAAGACCGGAGTATTGATACTGGCCCTCCGCATCTCCCGCAGTACAGTCAGGCCGTCTTTTTTGGGCAGCATGATATCCAGAATAATCAGGTCAAAGGGAAGATCAAAAATTCGTTCCAGGGCCTCTTCGCCGTCTTCCGCTGTCTCCGTCATATAACGCTGCTCGGTAAGAGCGCGCCGCAGCTGTTCCAACAAGGCCCGTTCGTCATCAACAATGAGTATCTTCATTGACTGCCCCTTAGTCTTTCGCCCAGATGAGCAGTACCCTGCCCTGCCAGACAACCCGCTCATGGCCGCCCCATTCATAATGGCGCTTTTTACGCCGCACCAGCCTGGAATCGAACATGTTGATATCTCTGATAAAAGGGGCGGGATTGTAAGTATTGTCAGCCTGAGCCAAGGTAATGAGACCGGTAAAATGACGGCGGCTCTGACTCTCAATAGTACCAATCCAAAGCGGCGTCTTCCCGTCAATCATAATATCAGAAGGCCAGAGGCGCAAGAGCAGACGCCTATTGCCGTCCCGGCGTATAAAGAGCAGGGCCTCGGCCCGGCCATTTTGCAGATGAGGCAAAACCGGCAGATCAATAAGCGGGGTATTCGGGGCAAACATCCCCAAAATATTCTTTACCCCCAACAACGGTGGCTGCCGCCAGCCCTTGTCTGATAAATACCGCCTCACATCAACGGCTGTGGCCGCCCATTGAATGGTGAGGGGTTGTTCCCGTTCCCCGGCCATATCAATCCGCCAGGCGGGCAAAGTCCGCCAGCCCGTATTTTGCCATGCCGAATAGTTCATGACCTCCAATTTATGGCGGGGAGCGTAAAAAGCTAAATCCATAGCATGCCGCTCTCTCACATGCCACCCCCCGGCACTGATTACAATTAGAAGAACCACCAGCATCAACAGACGGCGGGGCATAACGACATCCGGTTTCCTGTGATAGGCGATACCAAGAAAAGCGACCCAGCTGATTCCCAGAAAAAAGCCGCCTAAGACATCAGAAAGCCAATGAGCACCGAGATAAAGTCGGGAAAAAGCGATTATAAAGGAAAAAAGCAGGGCACTGACCACCAACCCCCAACGCCAGCCCCCGGCCAACCCCCGAGCCATAAGGATGGCCAGGAAACCGTACAGAACTACACTCATAGTGGTATGACCACTTGGAAATCCGTAGACCGCTGCCCCATGATAGATGACAACAGGGCGAGGCAGATGAATAAGCAATTTGAGAGCCACCACCAAGAGAAAACCACCGGCCATGGCAAGAAACAAAAAAGCGGCAGCCCTGTAACAACGACGGATAACTAAAACGAGAAGCAGCGAACCGGTAAGAGCGATATTAACAAAAGCATCTCCCAACTCCGTCACCGCCACCATGATTTGATCGGCCCAGGGAGTGCGGAGGGCCTGAAAGAAATGATAAACGGCTTGATCGGTGAGTACCAGGGGATCTCGGGCCAGGACATCCTGTAAAATTCCCAGGAAGACCCAGACTGCCGTTATAATCGCCAGAGCCATAAGGCCGACAAACCATTCCTCTCCAGCTTGATTACGAAACAGATAGATGATAATTTTTTTTACCGGCCTGAGCAGCCAGAAGGCAGAGGCCTCAGTTCCAGCCCACTCCTTGAGCATCTTAAACCAGCCCGATCCCCGGCGCAAGCCCAGCAGCAACAGACGGCGGCCCAGAGAAACAAAAAGCCAGCAGGAGACAACGGTAAGCAGAATCAGAAGCGCCAGACGACTGCTCACCGCCCCGGCCACGGCAAGTGAACTGCCAAAGAGTACCCCCGGCAGGATATAGGCCAAGGCCCAGCCTACGGCCGACAAAAAATTAACTACCGCGAAATTAAGCGGTGCCATACCCAGCATCCCCGCCACCACTGGAATTACTGGTCGAACCGGGCCGACAAAACGACCAAAAAGCACACTCTTGCCGCCATGACGATGAAAAAAGGATTCACCATTTTGCAGCATCGCCGGATAACGGCTGAAGGGCCATATCCGCCGCAGACTGTCCTGATAATGGTACCCCAGCCAGTAGCTGATTCCATCACCAGTAATGGCTCCAGCCGCCGCCAGCACCAATACGGGTAAAAGCCCCAGGCTGCCCACGGCGACAACTGCCCCTACCCCGAACATAATCACCGTACCGGGCACTAACAGCCCCACAAGAGCCAACGACTCAGAGACAGAAACCAAAAAAACTGCCCCATAGGTCAGAGTTGGATGCTGGCTGATAAAGGCTGCCAAATTCATAAAGTTGAACTGCATCATAACCCTGTTTAAGTTCCCCCGGCAAACGATTTGCGCTTAAGAAACCAGCTTGTAATTATTTACAATTCATGTAACTATTCAGCGAGAACTGGAAACTACCCTCAATTCGTAACCATAAATATTCAGCAGTGATACGACATTCAGTAATATCCAGAGATCGGATTATTTTTTAACCACCCCTCTAACCCCGCCACTGATTAAGGCTGCGATATCCACCAGGGTCAGAAAGGGGCTGACCCCCTTTTTGGTGGTCGCGAGATAGTGCGGCACCCATTCAGGATTAAATTTATCCTTAAAATTACGCAGCCCCTGAAAATTATAAAAACGGCGGCCTTTTTTATATATTAGCAATCCGAAACGATCCCACAGACGGGCATTTTCATGCTCCATGAAACCAGAAAGCGGTACCATACCCAGGCTGAACTCAGCAAAATCCATGGCCTTTAAGGCTAACATCAATTCAATAAAAAGAAACTCCATGGTATTATTGCCGGCCTCTGGCAAATGACGCATTAAATCAATTGTCGCCTCGGCTTTGGTCTCGGTTATAAAAATATTGGCAAAGGCCGAAACACGGTTATTTTCATAGACCAGGGCCAGGGGGAATTCGTTCAGATATTCCGGGCTGAAACGCCCCAGGGAGTATCTTTTTTCACGAACATTTTTCATACTCAGCCATTGTTCGGAAATAAGGCCCAGCTCATCCATCAGCTCACCTTTATGAGGCGGATACGTAATCCGAAAGCTCAGGCCGTCACGAAGCGCCCTGTTCCGTGCCTGACGCAGTCTGGCCCGTCTGGCACCCTCCAGACCGAATTCGGCTAATCTGACCCTGGCCTCTTCCCCGAGTTTAAAGAGATTAAATCCGGCGTCAATATACCAGTCGAGATGTTCCCGGCCCACCTGATAAAATACC